>JAYEMW010000401.1:0-1888 GCA_034718555.1 Thermodesulfobacteriota bacterium | reverse complement strand
AAGATGATAGGGAAGGGGGAGAATGTTTTGATAACCAGACTGACTTACAAGAAGTCAAGGGTTGTTAAGGAGCATTTTCCTGCAAGTGATTATTATCCTGGTCCGAAGGCTTTGACTATAATGGTGAGTCCAGTAAAGAATAGAGGGAAGGGAAAAATTCTTGTCGTAAGCGCAGGCACATCCGACATACCTGTTGCTGAAGAGGCAGTAATTACAGCAAGAATAATGGGAAATGATGTGGAAACTCTGTTTGATATTGGAGTGGCAGGGTTGCACAGGCTTTTAGGAAAGTTGGATGTTATTATGGGGGCATCTGTGATTGTAGTTGTTGCGGGTATGGAAGGCGCCCTTCCAAGCATTGTTGGTGGTCTTGTGGATAAGCCGGTAATAGCCGTTCCAACAAGCATTGGATACGGGGCCAGCCTTAAAGGCATTTCCGCACTATTAGGTATGTTAAATAGCTGCGTTTCCGGGGTAACAGTAGTGAATATAGATAATGGTTTTGGCGCTGGGTATGCCGCAAGCCTTATAAATAGACTATGAAAGGGTGTGTTTAATAACCTGTGCCATGCTTTTAAGCCTATTGACTTCGCTGAGATCATCTCCATGCCAGCATGGAACTATAGTGTTATTGTGGAAAAGGGGTTCTGATGCTAAATCAAACCTTGAAACGCTCAGCGCATCTTTCCACATTTTCGTATGGGGAATGGGTGAATACTCACTTAAATACGGCATTGCGCCGACTTTTCCAACGTATTTGATTGTTTCTGCTACCTGACTATAGGTTTGACCAGGTAAACCCATAAGGATATAAGCACCTATCCGGTTAGCTGGGAATCCTGCTTGTTTGAGATTAGTTACAGCCCTCTCGAATTGCCCCGCTGAAAATTTTTTGCCTAAATCTTTGTGTAGATTGACATCTGATGTTTCTAATCCCAGCCTTATCGTTTTAAAACCTGTCTTATAAAGAAGGGTGGCTGTATTTTTATCTATGTAAGCGATATGAAGGCCGTTAGGGCAATGGAATCTTAGAGGAATACCGCTTTTAACAATTTTTTCTAAAAATATAGAGATATGCTTCTCTCCATCTACAAGAAGTGCATCATCATAGAATGCAAAATCTTTTATTTTGTATTTCTTATGCCAAAAAAGAACCTCTTCAAATAAATCTAAAGGCTCTCTTTTTATGAAATATGGTCTAAGATAATGAGAGGCACAGTATGGACAGCGGAAAGGGCAACCAATGGAGTTTAACAAACAAATATAGTCTATTTTTGTAAGCAAATCAAAGGATGGGTAAGGAAAAAAAAGGTTAGTCTTCTTTTTGATAGAAAAGTCTGGTATTAATTGGCCTAAAAATTTATTTAGCTCAGTGGTCTGCGTTTTATTATTGGATGATGGGATGACAATATCTGCATGAGAGTATTTTCTGGCATGCTCAGTGCACAATGTAGCATATATTCCGCCTAAGACTATGGGCACATTGGGATGAATGTTTTTTGCAAGCTGTATTGCCTCAAATACCCCGGGGTACCAGTAAGTCATAAGTGATGTTATGAGTATGGCAATAGGTTTCCCTACCTTTTTTAATTCTTTTTTAAAGAGCTCTGCAGGTATGCCATAGCGGCTATAGTTTCTCGGAACATTTTGCAACTGGGGAGGCTTGGGGATAGCTTGTCTCCAGAATTTTCCAACTCCATACTTGCGCCTAACAGGCGCTTTCAGACGATTACCTCCTTTCATGTCAGTATTGTGAATATCGAGGCAGTCTATAAGGTGGACGTCTAACCCACTCGACCTTAGCTGACCGGCAAGATATAATAAACCGAGCGGTTTTGCCCACATATCATATGCTGCAAAGTCATATATCCATGGATTAATAAGAATT
>JAYEMW010000400.1:0-1895 GCA_034718555.1 Thermodesulfobacteriota bacterium | reverse complement strand
TGGTCTTGATTTTTCTCAGGCCCATAAAGTCTTTGACGGAACAGGAATTCCCGATGTGACCAAAGCCTGATACAATAAACACGATTTCATCGTATTAAACCTTATCTATAAGGCATTAACTCATAAGGTTTTATAAATTTTGGATTGATAGCCAGTGGAAATTCCAAAAGCACTCTTTTTACTGTTTTTTGGACATAACTATCCACCCGCTCCAACATCATTTTTTTAAAATAATGTCGGAATCCTTTGTTCTTTGACAACCTGACCGCTACTTTTTATTCGTCTGGGTATTCAGGAAGTTCCTGCTCGAAGCCCCCTTTGTATAGATGACGAAAAAGTGATTCCATAGAAGCAATCTTGTAGCACTTGAACAAAGATCGTATATCATCCCATAGTTGTATCTTGGTACCGGCCTTTCGCCAGATAGCGCCAAAAAGTGAGCAGCAAAGTTGCAGAGCCTGATCTACCAAAAAAGCAAGCATCATGAGCATGGCAAAAACTATGCTGAGATTCTTTTTTCCAAGACCATAGTTGTGCCCGAAATTATATCCCTGGTTTTTCAGGGTATTAAATGTCTCGTTTTCAATTTTCCATCGAGCGCGACCACCACGCATGATTTTGAATATATTTTCTTCAGTAATCGTAAAATCTGTTACCCAGCTAAAATGTTGAAAATTACCGGTTTGCGTGTTTAGCTCCCAGTATTCTAAAAAATTCACACGAACATCTGAATTTGACTGGTTAATGGGGACATCGTTCATAAAGCTGAAACAATGAAGAATGTCGGGATTTTCATCGTCTCTTATTGTTAGTTCGGTTGTTTCGCCTCGTGCCGCAGCTTCATTAACGTAATTGAAGAGAAACTTATGATCACCTTCTTTAGCGCCGAGAATGAAGTGACAATTATTACTTTTAAGATCACGAAGATGTGGTGCGTTTGAACTGAGACCATCTTCGATAATGATAACCGGTAAATGAGGATGTTCACGTCGGAATTCCTTCAGCCAACGCTTTGCCGCATTTCGTTCACAGTCGTTTTTGTCTTCGCCATCCTGCTTTTCAATCGGCTCCAGGCATAAGGGAATGACTTCTTTGTGATCCGGGTGGACAATGGATGCTCCCAGCATATAAATATAATAGCCGATAACCTCTTTCGTTTTTTTATTCGTTTTTTCCAGACATGCGGATGAAGTTAGTACTGATGATGAAAAATATCCTGTGCCATCCAGGCTTATCAGATAGCAATCATCAATATATTGGTATTTTTCCAGTGCCTTAGCGCGTTGCAACCTGGCAAAAATTTCTTTAAATGCTGGTCGTAGGCTAATTGGGTTCAGTCCATCCAAAATATGACGTATTGATGTGTCACAGGGTATTGAACCAATACCAAAAATAGTCCGCAAGTTATACCCGCCTTGTGTGCGCCGATGATCAAAGGCAAGAAGTGATTGATCTTTGAGTGAAAACATCGCAAAACCTGACATCAGCACATCAGGAAGGGGGATTACAGCATTTGGGTTACGGTGATCTTTAATTTGTTCAAAACCAGTGCGAAGACCATGGTAAAGAGCATCTGCGTTGAGGTGTTTGCGTAGCTCGATTTTCTTGCTGCGCTTAATTTTTCTTTCCTTCGCCCTGAGTGTTGTTCTGAGTTGGTTCGACATTGTAGCTCCTTGTAAGTTGTTGTTATTCTTACAAAAAGCGAAAAAATCGCTAACTCATTGATATGTCAAGGAAAATCACAGCATGCTTGCTATTTTTTTCAAAAAGTTTACGAAAGATAATTGTTAAAACTACATTATTGCGCCATTTGGTATACCTTCGGGAATTGCTGCATGAAACGTATTATTGACGCTGGTGTTCCCGTGGTGTTTGCTGGATTACCAAAGGTCAGA
>JAYEMW010000399.1:0-1901 GCA_034718555.1 Thermodesulfobacteriota bacterium | reverse complement strand
TGTACATGATAAACTTGTGCATGCTTCTGAGCTTTTAGGGGCGACATTGAATCAATTCATAATTCAATCTGCTCTTGAAAAAGCTCAGTCAATAATTGAACAAGAACGAGTGATAAATCTTACTCAAAAGGATGCTGAGGTTTTTTTTAAAGCAATTGAAAATCCTCCTCAGCCAAACGAAGAGTTAGTTAAAGCGGCCATAGTATATAAGCAGGAGTTCCTTGGTGATTGACTTTATTGAGCTAAACCGCACCCACAACCGTGCTAATTTTGACTGTGGAATTGAGGAGTTAAATTATTTCTTAAAGAATTTGGCAAGACAAAATCTTAAAAAGGGGCTATCCCGAACTTTTGTAGCAGTAGATAAAAATATTCCTGAAGAGATATTGGGATTTTATACTTTATCATTATTTGAGTTATCATCTGAAAAGCTTACAAAAAAATATGCTAAGAAGTACAAGGGGAAAATTCCTGCTGTAAAACTTGCCAGGTTAGCAACTGCGAGTGGCAAGCAGAATCAAGGATTGGGCAGGCATATGCTTATTAATGCTATTATGCGAGTTGTCTCTATTTCAAAACACGCAGGAGTAATAGGCTTTTTTGTGGATGCAAAAGATAAAGCTGTAAAAAGGTACTATCAAAAATTTGGTTTTATTTTTTTACCTGATCATCCCTTAGAATTATTTTTACCATTTGCTACTCTTCATAAAATGTACGAGATTGCAATTTCGGGAAATGTGAGTAATACAAAAATAACAAGCGGATGATGACAGACTGAAAAAACCGTGGTACTTTTTATTCTATTGCGCAATCTTTGTTATACGTGCCTTCAGCCAATATCTTCTTGGCTTTTTCATCGACATATCCGCCGGTGTTAGGATGCAAAAAACCGGAAAGGAGGAACAGATGATATTTAAGATAAGGTTGTTATTTATATTTCTGATTGTATTGATGACAGGAAGTCCGGCAAATTCCTCTAACTTGAAATTGGTGGATTATGACGGAAGGTTTTTTAAAATAAAGATACCATCTGGTTGGAAGATCTATACTGCTGGTCAGTGTGCGGAACTTTCCTTTGTTGCTTGTAACAATCGGGACCCATTAAACCAGATCTTTTTCTTTGGGGTGGTAGGTCCAGTCTATATGAATCAACAACAGAAGCAGATCGATTGGAACTATATGAATATGGGAGGTTACCCTGTAAGTTGGATTGAGATGCCCATTATAAACCCTTTGACCCCTGAAAATTTTATGCGTCATTTTCGAGAGATAGCCTCAACGCAGGTAGCACAGCAATTCATGCCACAGGTACCAAGGCTCGAGAATTTCTCGACAATATCTGTAGCTGAGCAGCCTTCAATGATATACGGTGGAAAAACTGCCTTAATTAGAGCCTTATTTACGAAGAATGGGAGAATAGGGGAGGGGTTATTTTTGTGTACTGTGGCTCCTTTTATGCCTTATACCGGTGGACCTGGTGGGGGGAATGCATATGGGTTTATGGTTAACGGCATCACAGCCACAAAAAGGAAATTCGCAGTAATTCTACCCTTTTTGACAAGATCCCTTGCGAGCTTTAATGTCAATTCAGCATATGTTAACCAGTGCATTCAGGCTTCTCAGGCGGCATTTCAGCAGGTAATCAAGGCTGGGCAGACGTTACGAGATACATCAGACTTAATTATGAAAGGTTGGGAAAACCGAAATAAAAGATACGATATCATGGCGGAAAAACGCAGTGATGCAATATTAGGTTTTGAACGCGTATACGATTCAGATACCAAAGAAACATACCAGGTGAACCCACAGTTCTGGGAAAGCTATAAGTTAAACCACGAACGGTTTAGAATGAATAATCTTCAGGTGATTCCTCGTAACAATTACGAACTCTGGAACAAAGC
>JAYEMW010000398.1:0-9724 GCA_034718555.1 Thermodesulfobacteriota bacterium | reverse complement strand
ATGAATTCGAGTCAGGCACAGGCATGACCGTCCGGTTGCGTCGGAATGAATAATTCATTTGTATGAAAAACACAATATCGTAACCACGCCTGACTACATGCTTGGCCATGGAATCAAAGAAGTGGCCAAGCACATTGATAAGCTAATGGCCAAAGTGTTGGGTTTGGCAGGCTGATGCTTGTATGCCGCTGTCTCATTCAAGCCGAAACAGTATTCTTTTTTAACACCGATTTTCCCCTTCCAATGGCCTTATTATGGGAAATCTAAAGGTCTTTCAACATGATCAATAAAATCAGCACAAAAAGAATACATATATGATGAAAATTTTACCGTTCCACATTTAA
This sequence comes from Thermodesulfobacteriota bacterium, assembly GCA_034718555.1. Classification (GTDB taxonomy): domain Bacteria; phylum Desulfobacterota; class DSM-4660; order Desulfatiglandales; family B25-G16; genus M55B121. Next base: position 9,380 of record JAYEMW010000398.1, on the reverse strand, counting down.
CATCTTATTAACGTGATATTTATCACATTATTCGCCCTTATTATGTGATAAATATCACAAAATCTGCCTAAATACCCTTGACATACTTGCCCAACTTATATTTATTTGTTTTTTCGACAATTCGTAAAAGTATGCGGGCCAGAGAATACGAGAGCGCACTTCAATGGCTGGAAGATGCTGGAATGATATACAAATCCTATCAGGTTACTACGGCGAAGTATCCGCTAAAGGCCTATATAAATCGAAGCAGTTTCAAGGTGTTTGTTCTTGATGTCGGCATCTTGGGCGCGATGGCCAACTTGTCCCCGAAAGCTGTCATTAATTACAGTAGTTTATTCAGTGAATACAAAGGGGCATTTGTGGAAAATTATGTGGCTCAGCAATTGCGCTCAGAGAAACAGATAGATTTGTATTATTGGACCAGTAAAGGGAAAAAGGCGGAACTTGATTTTTTGTGCGAATTTAACTCACAGATCTACCCACTTGAGGCAAAGGCGGGTATTAACCCGAAAAGCAAGAGTCTCAATTCCTTCGACCTCCAATTCAATCCAATGGTGTTGTCGAGAACAACACTTTTAAATATGCGACATGATGGGAAAATTCGTAATTACCCTTTGTATGCCATCACCCTGTTCCCAGAATTATAAAAGGTGCTGCTTTACTATTAACCAAAAAATTGTATTGGCGTTTTTAATGGATAGCTTCGTCATTAGATGAGCTGATTAGTTGACGGTATAAACATCCGGATTTGTATCAATACTTTTTCAACCGGTATCATATAAAACATCTCAATAGGTGGCTACGAGGGAAGAGCGAAGAGCCTATGTCTAAAACCAGTTAAGACGAACCGTCGGCATGCGCTCCGGAAGACAGCATTGATCGAAACACCTCACATTTCCTGCACTGCTCCATCTTCTCACTCCAGCTCTCTTTCACCTCTCCATGACATATCGTCCCATTGATGAACCAGCAGAGATGACCACAGTGAAACTCCCAGGCCGGGCACTTTTTCCTGGTTTCCATTGGACATTTTTCTATATCCCAGCAGGGCTTATGCCCCTTTTCTCGGGCATTCTTCTGGGCGAAGAGAAACAAGGCCTGCCGTTCAATATGGATAGGAATTTTTCTCCAACCTTGCTCAAAGCTCTGTATGGCCTTTAGGGACGCACCAAGCAATTGGGCCATCTGGCTCTGCGTCTTTCCAAGGTTGCCTCTAATATGGGAAAACTCTTCCCTGTCCACTGAATGCCTCCTTTTTTCATTCGTTAGTACACCACAAAGGCAATAATGTAAAGGGATTCGTTTTCTAAGCAGAAATTCTAATTATAGCGAAATAAGAGACTTAGCCACAGACCCACACAGACATTTTAGCCGAGCAAGTCGCTCGGCTAAAATAGCATCATCGCTTCGCGAAAAGATCTAAAGGGTATAGGGTAAATAATTTGTCCGTGGTCGTCTGTGTGTGTCTGTGGTTAATAAATTATCCCAAAATGAGAATTGCTGATATTGATGGATGGTTCTGTTTTAGTAGATTATCGTGAGTATGTACAAAATCAATACTTATGCGTCGAATATCAGACAGTAAAGTAAGTCTTTATAATTATAGAATAAATTAGGCATATTGCTTTTCGTTAGGTTGAAATTTAGACAGTGCTTCTCCAGAATCGGTTAACGATCTGGTTGAAAACTGGTTAGAATAAAATTTTAAGCCGCCTAAGCTAAGCACTTAAGTTACTTTTTTTATTAAATAATCTCCTTAATGCAGTCGAACTTTAAGACATAACGGAAATATATGGCATTAAAATTGCCTTATTAAATATTGAAATTTTTTAATCACAATAAAGGAAAGTATAAACAATTCATAAAAAAGGAGAAAAAATGAAAGAAAAAATAGAAACCGCACTGAATAAGATAAGGCCTGCCCTTAATGCTGATGGAGGGGATGTTGAGCTGGTAAATGTTTCACCTGATGGGGTGGTGAATGTAAAATTGACTGGTGCCTGCGGAGGATGTCCGATGAGTCAGATGACCCTTAAGATGGGCATAGAAAGGACACTCAAAGAGGAAGTGCCGGAGGTTAAGGAGGTTGTTTCTATATAGATAGGCAAACTGTAAAACAAACAGAGGTTAATAATTATGGTATCAGATATTGTCCCAGATGCAGAGCTGGATTGTGTAGGTCTGTATTGTCCCATACCTATTGCCCGGACTAAACAGGAGATAGATAATCTTGAACCTGGACAGATTCTTAGGATTGAGGCCGATGATCCTGCCGCAGAGGAGGATATTAAGCGATGGGCTAAAAGGGTAGGACACGAGGTCATGGAATTTGAAAAAGAAGGCACCATATTGACCTTTTATATACAGAAAAAGAAATGAAAAGCCTCTAAGATTATAACCAAAAAGGAGGTTATAAAATGAAAGATGAAAAATTCATATTGTATGTTCAGACGAGTGACGTATCAGAGCGGCAATATTCCCCTCTTGTATTGGCTCAAACAGCTAAGAATATGGACCTCAACCCAAAGATTTATTTTTTGGGGCAGGCATTAAAAGTATTGTTGCCTGGTGAGGCGGAAAAAATAAAGCTTGGAAATTTCCCCAGCGTTGGAGAGATGATTGATAATGCCCTTGAAATGGGTATTGAGATTTTTGTTTGCGAGGCATCTAAACAGATGTTTGGCTGGGACAAGGTTGATTTAAGGCCTGGGCTAAAAATAGTAGGCGCTGCTACCTTGAACGACCTGGTACTGGATGCGGGCGCCACAATGTGGTTCTAAGGATGGAGACATGGAGAATATATACTTAGATAATATATCATCGAGACCTATAGATCCAGGGGTGTTGGAATTTGTAAAGCGGTTTCTTGGAAAAGTCTACGGCAATCCGTCGTCTCTCCATTCTTTAGGATTGGAGGCAAAACGTGCTATTGAGGATGCAAGAATAAATTGTAGTTTCCAGGCATTAAGCCCAAACTATTTGATGAAAAGGGGAAATTGCTCAATTACGTTGATATATACGTTAACCTGGAAAGCTCTTACCCGGAGGAATTAGCAATGCCGGTTAAGGATGGCGATAAGCTTTCTGTAACACTAATAATTGCCGGGGGATAAATAAACAACTTAACCCGAATTTGCAGTGAATGCGTAATGAAAAAAGCGGCTTATGTGTGGGGTTTTTGTGGCAAATATTCTAATAATAGATAAAAATTCTGATTATAGAGAGATACTTGCAGTTTTGATGGGGAACAGGGGTTATGCTGTAACTGTATTGGAAAGTGGGCATCAGATAATAGACATGCTTGGAAGGACAGCATTTGATATTGTATTTCTGGATAGTGAGACAGGCGGAATAAGGGATAAAGAATTAGTTTCTCAGATCAGAAAAAAATGCCCTAATTGTTATATTATTTTAATATCCTCTAAACGGGGAGATGATTTTGTAAAAGATGCCATGGACAATGGGGCCTACGGATGTGTATCCAAGCCATTTAACCCTGATGAGGTGTTGATTATGGTTAATCATATTATTCACTGTTCGAAATGTAGCGAAATTGAAATTTAAAAAATAAGGATTCACAGTGAAAAGAGAGATTATCAAGATAGATGAGGAAAAATGCGATGGCTGTGGCATTTGTATTCCATCCTGTGCCGAAGGGGCCCTGCAAATTATTGATAATAAGGCCCGGCTGGTGAAAGAAAGCTACTGCGACGGATTGGGGGCATGTCTTAATGAATGCCCAAAAGGGGCAATCACCATGGAGGAGCGGAACGCAGAGGCCTTTAATGAAGAAGAGGTAAAGCTCTATCTTAACAACAAAGAGGCGACTATTAACCAATTGGCCTGTGGCTGCCCTTCCAGCAAAGACCAGAGCTGGATTACGAAAGGGGAAAAGGGGACACATGATGCACCATCCTTGCTTTCCCACTGGCCGGTTAAACTCAGATTAGCCTCTCCAGAGGCGCCATATTTTAACAACAGTGAATTAGTGGTGGCTGCTGATTGTGGGCCATTTGCTTATGGAAATTTTCATAAGGATTTCATTTCAGGCAGGACTGTTGTCACAGGCTGCCCAAAGTTTGGTGACCTTGAGCTCTATGAGGAGAAATTAACCGAGATACTCCGTAATTCTAAGATAAAGAAAATAATAGTAGTCAGAATGGAGGTTCCCTGTTGTTCAGGCTGGTTGAAAGCAGTATGGAATGCTGTTTATCTCTCTGGTAGAGAAATACCTGTAGAAGAAAAGGTGATCGGTATCCAAGGAGAAATCCTTGATTTAGTCGAGCAAGGGTAATCGAAGAATAGATATTTTTTTAGGTGCGTTTTTATATCTACTGCCCATAATAGGCGCTTAGTAGAGACAAACAGTTAAACTTGTACCATTTATTGAACAAGGAGGATTAAATTATGGAATTAAAGGGCAGTAAAACAGAAATAAATTTATTGTCAGCCTTTGCAGGGGAAAGCCAGGCAAGAAACAGATATAGCTATTTTGCGTCCCAGGCAAAAAAAGAAGGCTATGAACAGATTTCTGCTATCTTCCTGGAGACAGCTGATAACGAGAAAGAACACGCCAAAAAAGAGTTTAAGTTTCTTCAGGGAGGGGAGGTTGAAATAACAGGCAGCTTTCCTGCCGGTGTAATTGGTGATACAGCATCAAACCTGAAGGCTGCGGCAGAAGGCGAGCACTATGAGTGGACAGAGATGTATCCTGATTTTGCCAAGACTGCGAAAGAGGAGGGATTCAGCGAGATAGCAGCAGTTTTTACATCTATTGCCCAGGCAGAAGAGCAGCACGAAAAAAGATATCTTGCCCTTCTGAGAAACCTGAAAGAAGAAAAGGTTTTTAAAAAAGATAATGTAGTCAGGTGGAAGTGCCGCAACTGTGGATATATTTATGAAGGTACGGAAGCCCCGCTGAAATGCCCAGCCTGCGATCATAGCCAGGCATATTTTGAGCTATTCGCAGAAAATTATTGACAGAAAGGAGGTGATATAAATGGAAAAATTTATGATACCACGGGTCGCACACTGTAGTGAAGGTTGTTGAATCAGGTCCTGGGTAAGACCTTAAAAGACCCATTAAGACAAATTGAAATAAGAGTAATGTATCACTTTAGTTCTATGAAAAAAGCTAAAGATTGAACGGGCAACCCTTTGAGGCAGGATTAAAATGAAGAAAATTATTTATGTTGTTTTATTTGGATTAGCTCTGGTTATGTGATTAAAATATTCATTATTCACTAAGGGCTCACTCAAAAATAACTTCACATTTCAGCCGCCGATACATCCCGCCTGACTGCGTTGTGAAAACTCGGAATATGCCTGATATTCCTGCGTTTCCACGCCTTGTCAGACGGGCGCCTCAACACCTGAAATTGCGAACTTATTTTTTCGTGAACCCTAACCAAAAAAGGAGGATTCAAAAATGAGTGATTCAAAAAAGTTAACTACCGCTTTTGGAATACCGGTTGGCGACGACCAGAACACCATGACTGCTGGTAATCGTGGACCAGTCCTTGTACAAGACGTTCATCTTCTCGAAAAGCTTTCTCATTTCGACCGTGAACGCATCCCTGAGCGCGTTGTACACGCCAAAGGGGCGGGGGCGGGTGGCTATTTTGAAGTCACCGCTGATGTGACTAAATATACCAAGGCCAAATTTCTCTCTGAAGTGGGTAAACGGACCGAGGTTTTTGTCCGATTTTCCACCGTGGGCGGTGAAAAAGGCTCGGCAGATGTTGCTCGCGACCCCCGCGGCTTTGCGGTTAAGTTCTACACCGAGGAGGGGAATTACGATATGGTCGGGAATAACACCCCTGTCTTCTTTATTCGGGACCCGCTCAAATTCCCCGATTTCATCCATACCCAGAAAAGGCACCCAGCCACCAATTTACCAGACCCTGACATGTTCTGGGACTTCCTTTCACTGACTCCGGAATCAATCCACCAAGTAACTATTCTATTCTCCGACCGGGGCACGCCTGCCAATTTCCGTCATATGAACGGCTACAGCAGTCATACATTCAAGTGGTATAATGTCAAGGGCGAGTACTTCTGGGTGCAGTACCATTTCAAAACTGACCAAGGCATAAAAAACCTTACACGAGAAGAGGTGACTCGCATATCAGGAGAGGATCCTAATCGTGCCACCCGTGATCTGTATGATGCCATCGAGAGGGGTGATTACCCAAGCTGGACGCTCCAAATGCAGATTATGACTCCCGAGCAAGCAAAAGACTACCGATTTGACATCTTTGATATTACAAAAGTCTGGCCACACAGCGACTTTCCGCCGATCGAAGTAGGCCGCTTCGTTCTCAACCGTAACCCAAAAAACTATTTCGCCGAGGTTGAGCAAGCTGCTTTTTGCCCCGGAAATTTGGTACCGGGTATAGCCGCTTCACCCGATAAGATGCTGCAGGCGCGCCTTTTCTCATACCATGATACGCACATCCACCGTCTGGGACCTAACTATCACCTTTTGCCGGTAAACGCGCCTAAATACGCCCCTGAGAACAACTATCAACGTGATGGTTTCATGCGTTTTGACGATAACAGTGGTGGAGCTCCGAATTACTGGCCCAACAGTTTTGGAGGTCCCGAGCCAGATTCAAATTCTCTGGAGCCACCCTTTGAGGTATCCGACCAAGCGGCCCGTCACGCTTATATGCACCCCAACGACGATTTCGTACAGTCTGGCAACCTGTACCGCGATGTCATGACCGATGAGGCTCGCGATCATCTTGTAGACAACATTGTAAGTCACCTGAGTGGTGCTCAGAAACGAATCCAGATGCGCCAGACGGCATTATTCTATAAGGCAGATCAGGATTATGGACGTCGTGTGGCAGAAGGGCTGGGTTTGGAGGTCAAGGACGTTAAGAATTTGGCAGCAATGTCCCGGGAAGATAGGGCTAAAGCCACGGCCGAAGTAGCTTGAGCACGTCTCTTTTACGAGTATTTCGGGGATCCAATTTCAGTCTCTTTCTTAACCCTGAACCCTGAACGTTGAACCGTGAACGGTTACAAAATACCCTTATATAAGCCGGTGCTGGAAGATAACTGGAGTTCTGTCAAGAGATGATGCTCGCAAAAAGGAATTGGAGTGACCATGAAGTTCATGTGTATGTTGATTATTCTTACAATTTTTTGTTCAGGAGTCAATGTGTATACTGCAGATAAAAAACAAGAAACGGCTTTCAATCGTTTAATTCACGAAAAGAGCCCTTATCTTCTTCAACATGCCGGAAACCCGGTAGACTGGTATCCATGGGGAGAAGAGGCCTTTCAGGCAGCTAAGAAAGAGGGGAAGCCTATTTTTCTTTCTATCGGCTATTCAACCTGTCACTGGTGCCATGTTATGGCACATGAATCTTTTGGAAACAAAGAAATCGCCCAGCTTTTGAATAAATCTTTTATATCAATAAAGGTGGATCGCGAGGAGCGCCCGGATATTGATAAGATTTATATGGCAATGTGTCAGGCAATGACAGGAAGTGGAGGGTGGCCTCTTTCCATATTTATGACCTCCGAGAGTAAACCATTTTTTGCCGGAACATACTTCCCAAGATATACAAGAATGGGTATAACGGGGTTAATGGACATACTTAAAAAAATAATAGAGCTGTGGGAAAACGATCGTAACCAGCTTTTGGACTTTAGTGAAGAAACAACAAAACACCTTCAGTATAAAAACTCTGATGGTTTAATTTATACCTTTGGCCCTGAAACTTTAAAGAAGGGGTATTCTCAGCTTGAGGGGCTGTATGACCCTGAATGGGGTGGTTTTGGGAATGCCCCTAAATTTCCCATGCCCCACCAGCTCATGTTTCTTTTAAGATGGCATAAACGCAATGAGAGTTCCAATGCCCTGATGATGGTGGAAAAGACATTGGATGCAATGAGAGGCGGCGGAATATTTGATCAGATCGGCCTTGGATTTCATCGCTATTCAGTAGATAAAAAATGGCTGGCGCCGCACTTTGAAAAAATGCTCTATGATCAGGCCCTGTTGGCTATATCCTATATAGAGGCCTATCAGATGACCGGAAAAGATAAATTTGCCCAGGTTGCACACGAAATTTTCACCTATGTCCAGAGGGATATGACGTCTCCGGAAGGTGGCTTTTATTCAGCAGAAGATGCAGACACAAAGGGAGAGGAAGGTCTTTTTTATCTGTGGACACCTGACGAGGTAAAACAGCATCTGGGTGAAAAACTTGGTGATCTTTTTTGTCGCTTTTATGACATAACAGAGAAGGGTAATTTTGAAGGGGGCATGAGCATACCTAATATACCCCTTCCTATTCAGGACTTTGTGGAAAAGGAGGATTTAGACCTTAAAAAAACGGAAAAGGCCCTTAGAGATGCAGGACAAATACTATTTGATGTACGGGAAAAAAGAACCCGTCCCCTTAAAGACGACAAGATATTAACATCCTGGAATGGCTTTATGTTGTCTGCATTTGCAAAAGGTTATCAGGCATTTGGAATTAAGGCCTATGCACGCACCGCTAAAAGGGCAGCAGACTTCATGTTGAATAACCTAAAGTCAGAGAGCGGCAGACTTCTCCGACGTTACAGGCAGGGGGACGTATCTTATTCGGCTTATCTTGATGACTACGCCTTTCTCATAACCGGCCTGATCGATTTATACGAGGCAACATTTGAGGTTTCTTATCTTGAGGAGGCCATCAGCATGAATAGGATCATGATGGACATATTTTGGGATAAGGAGGACGGAGGCCTTTATTTTACAGGTAAGGGGAATGAAAAGCTTATCACAAGAACAAAAGAGGCATATGACGGCGCCATTCCATCCGGAAACTCTGTTGCGGCATTAAATATTATGCGTCTTGCCCGTATTACCGGTGATGTAGATCTGGAGAAGAGGGCTGAAGAATTGCTCCGAGCCTTTTCAGGTCATATTTCAAATTACCCTGCAGGTTATACTCAACTTCTATCTGCACTTGATTTCATGGTTGGCCCGTGCCAGGAGATTGTAATTGCCGGAGATATTTCCCTTGAAGGTGCACAGGACATGATAAGTACAGTTCACAGGGCCTTTTTACCTAACAAGGTTTTGATTTTCAGGCCTCAAGGGGGAGAAAACAAACAGCTTTCCTCTATATCGCCCTTTACTAATGCCATGGACCCTGTAGATAACCGGCCTACGGCCTATATATGTGAAAATTTTGCCTGCAAAAGACCCATAACAGATATAGAAATATTAAAGGGAACCCTTATGAAATAGGTTTTATGGAATATTATTCATTAAAAAATTTTAACACAATGTTAAAAAAGGAGGAAAAAATGAACAGAATAACGGTAATCATGAGCGCTTTAATTGTTGGAGCCTGTGTGGCCTTAGGATCTAT
>JAYEMW010000397.1:0-1901 GCA_034718555.1 Thermodesulfobacteriota bacterium | reverse complement strand
TTACGACTGATATTGAAGGAAAAATTGTTATTATCAATAAGGTTGCTGAGGATTTGACGGGCTGGAGTAACGAAGATGCCAGAGGCAAACTAGCCCATGAGGTATTCAGCATAGTCAATGAAAAAACAGGGCAAAAATGTGCAAGTCCTGTTTCCAGAGTACTGGAGCTCGGTAGAATTGTTGGCCTTGCTAATCATACGGCTCTCATAACTAAGAATGGTACTCAGGTAAGCATTGCCGATAGCGGGGCCCCCATTAGAGACGCGGAAAGCAAGACTGTTGGCGTCGTAATTGTTTTTCGTGACATTACCCATGAGCGCAGAATTGAGGAGGAGCTGTTAAAGACAAGGAAACTCGAATCAGTTGGCGTCCTTGCCGGTGGCATAGCCCATGATTTCAATAATATTCTGGCTGCCGTTTCAGGCAATATTGAACTTGCCTCACTTCGTGTCGAAGATGATGAAGCAACATCTCTTCTCTCTTCAGCCAAAAAGGCGACCAGGAGAGCAACGAAACTCACCCAACAATTATTAACCTTTTCCAAAGGCGGCGATCCGGTCAAAGAAAAAACATCTTTAAGCGGACTTATTCAGGAATCAGCCGACTTTGTCCTGCATGGTTCCAAGGTCGGGTGTGAATACAACACTCCAGACGATCTGTGGATGGTGGATGCGGACAGTGGTCAGCTCGGCCAGGTTATACAGAATATTATCATCAATGCAATGCAAGCCATGCCCGAGGGGGGCAAGATAGAAATCAACTGCAGCAATATAGAAGATGCCGCCGAGTCGTTCCTGAACATTCATGACGGTAACTTTGTCTGCATCAGGATTCAGGATACGGGTATAGGTATCCCCAAGGAAATCATAGATAAGATATTTGATCCCTACTACTCCACCAAGCAGCAAGGCAGCGGGCTCGGGCTGGCAATCTGCCATTCGATCATCAACAAACACGATGGTCATATTTCAGTACAGTCAAACCCCGGCAAGGGCACAACCTTTACCATTTACCTGCCGGCTGTATCACCCGGCGAGACCACAGCACCTAAAGTGCCGCACACAAGTTCAGCAGTAAAAGCGGCAAGGATTATGGTAATGGATGATGAGGAAATGATACGTGACTTAGTCAAGGCGCAACTCACCAGGCTTGGCCATGAAGCTGTTCTCGTTGCGGACGGCGAGCAGGCCATCAATGAGTATCAAAAATTGCAGGATAGCGGGACGCCTGTTGATCTGGTGATCATGGATTTAACCATCCCCGGTGGGATGGGCGGTCAGGAGGCAGGCAAGCGACTTCTTCAGGTTGATCCACGGGCTAAAATCATTGTTGCCAGTGGCTACTCAAATGATCCGGTGATGGCCGGTTACCGGGAATATGGATTCTGTGCGGCTGTTGCCAAACCATTTGATCTGGCTGAATTAAGGAAAGGCATTGAGTCTGCCTTAAGTTGAGTGGAATAAAGCAATCTGAAGAAACTCACCAGCGCTCCCTGGTGAGTTTATATTGGTGAGGGCTTTGACGAACCGCGTCTTGACACCTTGTTTTTGGCCATGCCGATATCATGGAAAGGAACCCTGCAGCAATATGCCGGCAGGCTTCATCGGCTGTTTACAGGGGACATAGGTGTCAAGGGGACATAGGTGTCAGGCCTACACAGTTGACAAGTCTCAATATTCATGTAAATTTTGGTACAAATCGTAACTTCGCCTAAACGTCTGCAAGGCAGGTTGTATTGTTGTCAACTGTGTAGGCCTGACACTGTTCTTGTACACAATCGAAAGGTGGAGCTCAACAGAACGCTCAATGAGCTGAAACAGGAAATTGAAAACACAGTGAATATCTAATTAGTGTCTGAACGAAAACTCCTCTATCCCCTCCCCCTTGACGGGGGAGGGTTA
>JAYEMW010000396.1:0-1904 GCA_034718555.1 Thermodesulfobacteriota bacterium | reverse complement strand
TTGTTGCCAAGATCTATCATCAGCTAATGGACTCGTTAAAATCTGCTCAAGATTCCCTGGGATTTTGAGCAGAGACCTGCATGGTCTCTATGGGTTGGTTGACATGTTTTAGATCAAAGCCTTCAACTATAATATTTGGAAGTCGACAGTATAATGAATCTTCTAATTTTTTTTATCCGGAAGAACTTGAGGTATGTTTTTGACCGCCTTTTTGCCTTCCGAGATAATCTTTCCTATTTTTTTTGATTCATTTGAAATTTTTTTCTTCCATTCTCTGTACAGAACAGGTGATATTAGCCGTACCATTGACTGATAGGTGACAGTAACCATGTGAGCTGTTTTAGATTTTGTTATCAAAGGGCTTTTAGAAGGCATAAAAAAGGTGATAATTACTATAAGTAAATAAGCCACGATAATTCCCTTTACAAGGGCAAATCCAATGCCAAGGCCCCTGTCAAGCCAGCCAATAAACATCTTTTTAAAAACAAACTGTAAAAACACACCGAGCATGGTGAAGAATAAAAGAACCGAAATAAAAAGGAGAACAAAACTGATAAGAGGAAGGTATTTTTCTAACTGGATATATCCCCTTAGGAATACAGTCACGTTTGGATAGTATTGGTTGGCAATTAACAGTCCAGAAATAATCCCTATAAGGGAAGATATTTCCCTGAAAAAACCCTTAAAAAAACCTTTGACAACAAAAAAAGCTATTAATCCAAGGATAATGAAATCAAGAACGTTCATAGATAGATTTTACCAAATAAAATTTTTTTAAGTCAAGTTTATTTGCAAGGAGTACACAAAATATAAATTGTCGGTCTGCTATTTTCAGCTCAAATTGATTGGTAACGGAAAAGATGTAGATCCTGTGTGTTTGGTATATAAATTATAGGAGGTTCAGCATTGAAGATTAAAATTGCATGTGCAACTGATGATGAGATAGGGCTGTCAAAAGAACATTTTGGCTCGGCAAATGTTTATCTTGTTTATGAGTTGAATTTTGAAACAAAGGAAATGACATTTTTAAAAAAAATAAAGAACACTACCGAGGAAGAAAGGGGTCACGGGGATCCAGTAAAGGCAAAGGGAGTTTCTGAGTTAATGAAAGGAATAGATGTCTTGGTAGGGCTTGCAATGGGAACAAATATAGCGAGGATAAGAAAAAAATTTGTCCCGGTAATTTCAAGGAAAAAAGACATTGGAGAAACCCTGGAAAAATTAAAGGAAAAAGTATCAGATATCAGGGCTGAATTAGATAAAGCAACAGGAGAAAAGAGAACTGCTATAATAATAAAATAGGTGACCGTTCAGGGTTCAAAGGTTCAGGGTTCAAAGGTTGGATTCTCATCACCATACGCTATTTTGTAAACGTTTTATACGGGAAAACTGCTCGCTTCTGCTTTCCCACAAATCCAGAACATGGTTACTTGGCGATGATGTGGCAAACCCCGTATTCTTTACAAGCATTTCGGGGATCCAATTTGAGTCTTTTCCCTAACCCTGAACCCTGAACGTTGAACCGTGAACGGTTACTAAAATAGTAACTCGTTTAGATGGGCGGCCTGCCTGTTCTTGCGCTACAAACAGGGGTTACGTTTTATCTATTAAAAGTCAGTGAGGAATACATTAATATTCACCATAGATGATAAAAGGTGGAAATCCATTTTTATTCGTAAAAGAAACAGCAGGAGATAGCCTCGGCGATGTTCGGCTTCAAAAAATTTCTTGATTATGGCTATAAAGATGGCTATAATAGATAAAAATACAACATGACAAGGAGGTGGTGATAATGCAAAGGCAATTTTCTATAGCCGAAGCAAAAAACACATTGCCCGCCATCATTCATTATGTCGAAAAGGGACCATATGTTGAATTGACCAGGCGAGGAAAACCGGTTGCGG
>JAYEMW010000395.1:0-1915 GCA_034718555.1 Thermodesulfobacteriota bacterium | reverse complement strand
GTTACCTAATTTAGGCTAACCCCTTGATTTTATTTGGCGTCCCCAACCGGATTTGAACCGGTGTTGTCGGCGTGAAAGGCCGATGTCCTGGACCAGGCTAGACGATGGGGACGTTATCATCTTTTTTAATTATGCTTGATCAAAATAATAATCTAATAGAAAATGAAAGATAACTCAATTAATTATTGATCATCTATACATTATTGTAAAAATTTATGCAAGATTATTTATTATAATGCGGAATTTTTGATAATGTTTTATAATAATTATAATATGGCGAATTGGACAAAATAAAAATGATAGATTGCCATAAATGCGAATACTACTATGTTACTTGGGAAAAGAGATTCCCTCACGGCTGTAAGGCTATGGGGTTTAAATCTATACAGCTTCCATCTGAAAAAGTATTTGTTAGCTCCAACAGAGAATGTCTTCTATTTAAGAAAAAGGAAAGCTTTAAAGAAAGAAAAAATAGATAAAAATGGGCATTATGAGCAGGAAAAAGAACTTTTTGCAGGACTATTAATGTTTGTTTTTTAGTAGCTAATAGTTTATTAAAAAATTTTCACTAGGAGGCTGTCCGAGAATAGTAATTTTTTCTCAAATCGAGGAATACGAAAAAAATTACCGCAGGTATATGGTTGATATTCCGAGGATAATTTTTTGAGCATGACAAAGAGTTGAGGAAAAAGGACATTCTCGGACGGCCTCCTAGGCGAATTACTTTATTGGAGAGTATAAGATGAGATTACTCATGATGTATGCAGACCGTTTTTATTATAAAACAGCCGTAAAAAACCTTGAAACTGTTTTAGAGCAGGATGAAGAAAAAGAGATAAAAGAAGCGCTGATTGCTTTTGTTCACATGGAGGCCACGGATGAGGAGAATTTTTCTGCCATTGAAACAAAGGTTGTCAAAAACCTTAAATGGGCGGCACGGAAGAATGACACTCAGACAATCGCTCTCCATTCTTTTGCACACCTCGCGGAAACCAAAGCATCTCCAGAGGCAACCAAACAGCTTTTAGACGATACGGAGAAGCGTCTTAAAAATGCCGGTTACACAACTTATCAGACGCCGTTCGGATATTTTTTAGACCTTGATATTCAAGCGCCGGGACATTCCTTTGCCAGATTATTTAAAAAGATAGTTTGAAAAGCCAATGTACAAAAAAGCGGCTCAAATTGTAAAGAATGCTAAAAGGGTGACGGCATTTACCGGAGCAGGAATCTCCGTTGAAAGTGGCATACCTCCATTCCGTGGAGAGAACGGCTTATGGAACAAATACAATCCTGTTTTCCTTGATATTGAATATTTTACCCATCACCCCGAGGAATCATGGAACCTGATTAAGGAAATATTCTATGATTTTTTTGGTAAGGCGGAGGCAAACGATGCCCATTATTCATTGGCTAAAATGGAAAAGGCTGGTTTTTTGCAGGCAACTATTACTCAGAACATAGATAATCTTCATCAGGAGGCAGGCAGCCAAACTGTCTACGAATTTCATGGCACATCTAAAACCTTGGCGTGCGTAAATTGCGGGAAAAAGGTTCAGGCCTCTAAGGTAGATTTAAACAGTTTGCCACCGACTTGCCCAAGTTGCGGTAATGTTTTGAAGCCGGATTTTGTATTTTTTGGCGAACCCATTTCGGAGCCTGCTAATACGCTTTCTTTTCGGGAGGCGGTAATTTCAGATGTTTTTTTAGTAATCGGAACGACTGGGGAGATTATGCCGGCGTCTATGATTCCGCAGATTGCAAAAAAGAATGGTGCTACCATAATTGAGGTGAATACCAAAGAGTCAAATTATACGCACCAAATTGCCAATATATTTATTCGTGATCGCGCTACAACGGCAATGAATCGGTTAGCTGAAGAGCTGGGGATTTAAGTTAATATTTAAAAAATGGC
>JAYEMW010000394.1:0-1917 GCA_034718555.1 Thermodesulfobacteriota bacterium | reverse complement strand
TAACGCATCTTTTTCTTTAAAAAACAATTAGTTATCGTTACTTATACTTTTTATATTTGGTTCATCTACTTTTTTGATTTTTTTATTTTCAAGCTAATATGGAGCTAAAGCCTTATCAATAGGGATTTTATGTGCGTTACACTATTTTGATAATAATATAGGGAAAGGCGTTACACTATTTGCATCTTAGCAATGCGAAAGTACGAGACTTTTACCCTCGTTTCTGCGATGCTTAGCTCCCAAGCTATCATTTGCAAACGAGGAGGCAACAATGGCGAAATTCAAAATTAATGTGCAGGTAGAGTTGATTGAATGTGATGATGCTACAAATGAAGAACCCATATTAAATAACAATGGAAGCTTCTCCATGACTATCAGTGAGAATGATGCAATTAGCATTGATAAGGTCGAAAATTCTGTTTTGCAAACTTCCTACCCCGCCATACGGAAGGCAGTTGAACAACACTTAACCGAGCTATCAAAAAAAAAAGCGTTTGAAAGATGTGATAAAAAAGGACAGATCGTAACAATAAATCCTCATTTGTACCAAGTAGACGGGGAAATTGGGCGTTTTTCATTTGAAACACACAACGTCTCCCAAGACGACCGAATTCAATTTGACACTGGACGAGACATATTTCCAGGTCTTAAAAGTCGTGAGATATACAAGACGGCAGGTTTCAAAGAAATGGCAATGATTTACGGCGATACTGAGCTGTCCTTTCGAAAAACAGCAAAATATATCAACCACTTTCGGTACCAAGAAAAAGGAGGCACACCATCCCGTACACTTCATGAATGTACAGAAACTGAAGGCAGGAAAATTCAAAATCATATTGAGGAAAAGACAGCGAAAATCCTTACCAGTAACGGATTTTCAGAAGATGGCGAATGCCACATTGAACCTCAATACGCAAACAATCTACCTGAAACCATACAATCAGAACAAATAAAGGCGGCTGTCGAGAAGTGCCGCCATGATAACAATATTGCTTATAATCTTCTCGATAATCCTGTTCCGTACGAGAATCCGGAAAATACCACCAATGTGGCTATAGATGACGTCATTGTAAAAAAACAAGAAGAGAAACGAGAAGGCCCGAAGAAAGCTACTCGAGGAAAGCGTAAGTACGTTCACAATACTATTGCCCATGTTTCGAAAGAAGGAGAAGGCAGTTATGTACTCAATGGCCATGGGATAAAAACTGTTTTGTTATTTTGTACCGCTTTTCTTTTTTCCAACGGGCTAATAGGATCTCGACTTCAATTCTTTACCGATGGCCATAGAACATTAAATGAAATAATCCTTAAGTGTTTCTCTTGGTACAAGAACATTGGCATTATTCTGGATTGGTATCACCTGGTAAAGAAATGTAAGGAACTGTTAAGCATGGCATCAAAGGGGCGTGTCATTCGCAACGAAATCCTCGATAAGCTCAAACCACTGCTATGGTATGGATCAACAGACATGGCAATCGAATATCTGTTGGGGGTTACTGAAAACTCAATCAAGAATAAAGCAGCACTTGAAAAGCTTATCGGGTATTTGAAAAGAAACAAGCCTTACATTCCCTGTTATGCGGTAAGGAAAGAACTTGGATTGTGTAATTCGAGCGCCATTGGCGAAAAGATGAATGACCTTGTAGTGTCAGAGCGTCAAAAACATAATGGGATGAGTTGGTCGAAAACAGGTTCTGTAAGTTTAGCAACAATCACCACATTAAAAAGAAACAACGAAAGTGACAAATGGTTCGAGGAAAAAGAGTTAGATTTTGCGCTGGCGGCTTAATTCGTCCGCACAGCTCGAAAAGTTTCTGTGCGGGCAAAGACAGAAAAATTATCCGGTTATTCGGCTCATGCCGACCAGAAAGGTTTGCTTGACTGGGTAAATTCCATGCCGCAAAAACCAGGGCAAAT
>JAYEMW010000393.1:0-9817 GCA_034718555.1 Thermodesulfobacteriota bacterium | reverse complement strand
AGTAGGATTTGTAGATTGCCTGAAGTAATTCCCATGCCCGATTTGCAGGTATAAGGATCAAAAAACGACTGGGGTCAAAACCTACCGGAAAATACCTCACACGATTTTCTTCACACCAATTTATGGCTTGTTTACATAAATGCTCGGTAGTTTTCCACATCCGGGTTATCCTTGAAGGAGCAGGGTGCTGTCTTAGAGCATATATAGCCGCCTTTTGATGTTTTTCAAGTCCTATCGGAAAAGGGGACTTAAGTACAATTTGTTCTATATAATTATTGAGTTTTTCCCAATCCGTTTCACCTTGTACCCTGCCATCTTTTATTGTCCCTAAGAAGGTATCATGAAAAACCTGCTGTAAGGTATGGAGCGCTCCCTCATCTTCTTTCGTAATATTCCCTAATGCCCTTTTGATCTCGTTTAGAAATGTATCCCAGGTATTAATTCCTAAACTTTTGTCTCCTTTGCCTGAATCTCTATTATAGTCTTCCGGCCTACGCGCGAGCAGAGAACAAAAGGCGTTTCCTGATAAAAAGGGCTTTAGATCAAAAATGCCTTGAACTAACGCAAGCCTTGAGTTATCGGTATCTTTTGGCAAAAGTTTATCTGTTTCATATGTAAAAAAAGATGCATCCTCATCAATACCAAGAAAGTGTCGCCTCATATCCTTTGAATAGTTACGTATATCTTTGCCTTTCAGAAGCAGTCGCGAGCAAAAATCACAAACTTTAGATTCGTCCATCTGGCTACCTAAACTACTCGGCACAAGCCTGGTAGGCCGAAGTCCACACCGAGAACAAACCTCCTTATTAACGTCAGGATTCTCCCATAACTTTATCCAGCCGGGCTTAATCGGCCCTGATTTTAAGGTTTCTACGCCGTTGCCATTTCCAGAAATAATGTCTGCTAAGCCGAGTAGCTGGATGCCTACGTCTTTCTGCAGAATCCTGTAAGGCAGATCGCCTGGGAAATAATCATCGCTATTGAGATGGATTTCTAATATTTCCAAAAGATTCTGCGTTATATCTTCTATGGATTTTATAGGTTTGAAATCATTGCCATCCATTTGATTGGTCGACGGAATAAGAAAACATATGCCATTACGGTCTCTATATACCTCGTTTCCAAGACAAAAGTTGATTTCAACCTCCTTCTTGATGGCATTCGTCAGGTCAAAAAGACGTGCACGGCGTGCAAGTATGTCCTTTGGCCGGACAGCTCTTGAAAGCAAGTCTTTTTCACTCCAACGGATTCCTAAAAATGCAAGATTTCCCTTGTAATGGGCAGGGTATCCATTTTCATCCGCCAGGAGAAGGTTGGGATTATCGCATATAAGAAGGTTTCCTTTGTCTTTCTCTCCTCTGCATCCCGCAGCTATCAAATGTACGGCCAGGATAGCCTTAAATATGGAGGCAGTGGAATATGAGTGCTGCCACAGAGAGACATCATTGGTGGGGAGTCGGGTTTCAGCAAGTGCTGAGGAAAGATACTCTTCCATAAGTTCCAGCATATCTTTACGATTGGAGACAAGGTCTTTTAAATCCCAAAATTCATATTCTCTCAAAATTTCTGCCAGCTTTTTTTGAAATTCCCCAGAGCGCTTTTCTAAATCTTTTAAACCTATATCGGCTTCCTTCTCGCCAAATGGAGTAGCTAAGTAGCAGGTAGCTATATCCTGTTCGAAATTACCCTCCTCTAAACGCGGGCTTCTTTCTTTTGTTCTAAAGACTGCACCCCCCTTGCTGGTGGAAGAGTCTATTGAATCCGCTATCATTATCATGGCTATTAAAGGGGGAATATTATCTTTGTCAGGGCACCATCCGAGTTGTTTCTTTAGCTGGATATTACTAGCATGATGGAGTCTTGTTAGATCGCCTAATGTCTTAAGCTGAACAGGCTGACTTGGCATACCAAGCCAACCCTCGGGCATGTTTTTATTTAAAATATTTTTTAATTGATTGCTGCAGGCGGTAGAACTTTCCTCTAAAAAGCCCCAGGCATGGTTGAAGTTTGCACCCTTTTTCCCGTTTGAATAAACCTTAGAATCAACAAATTGTTTGGTAAATTTGCCTATATCGTGAAGTAAGGCAGCTATTTCCGCCTGCAGAATAAGTCTTTGAACGGCTTTATCAATTGTTTTGCTCGGCATTTTTTGCACCTTTTCTAAAATTACGCGTTAGTAGACAATGCCTCTTTTGTTTTAGTTATCAGTTCTTTAATATCCTTGCCCTTAATCTCTACTATCTCAAACTTCTCCCCATTTACTCTATCTGTTTTTTTCTTCTCCACAAACTTTTTCTCCCACAACTTAATAACCATAGTCCTTGCCTCGTCTTTATTCTTCTTTACCCATGATTTGGACCTATCCAACAACTCGGCCAACTTTGCGGTGGTAAAAACCTCCTGTAATTCTACTGGTTTCAAATTGCCTTCATCGTCTACTAAACCTTCCCAGAAATCGGCGGCTCCTCGGCTGTCCGGCCGTATCCCGACTTCGTCAGGAGGCAGGTTTATCCATCCTTGACACGAGGTTACCTCAACGGATCCCCAACCGACACTTCTCTTTGCGGAGAGGCCGCTGTGATGCAATAGGAGGTCAAGGGGGGCTTCAAGTAGTTCAATGGTATTCTGGATAAATAGCTTGTCTTCATTGCGGTTTATAATGGTAAGGTATAAAAGTCCTGTAGATCCCATCTGTACTACTTCATACTTTATAGGATTTTTACCTGTTCCACTTTCCCTATCATGAGGGTTGATTACCTCAAAGCCGAGTTTGCCTTTCCAGAATATTGGATGGGTATATAACTGGCCCTGAAATACATTTTCGTCTTCGAGCTCATCTGTGCTGGGGCCAAAAATTTTTCTCTCCATATCCCAGTCATTCGTTTGTCGGCACATCCTCCATGCCCATCTAAGAAGTCCCTTAATCCCTGATGCACTCAGATAAGGAGCTTTAAATACCCATTCACGTTTAATCGGATTTTCTATAGGATAGAAGGCAAGATCGTCTCTTGAATAAAAAGGGGCGGTGAGTTTTAGGCCGAACTTTAGGATGCACGATGCTTTAGGGAGTAGTTTGAGTTGTGTGGGATGAGGTTGAAAAAATGTTACCCATGTATCGGTCAGTGGTTCAACTACGCCTTCTTTTATAATCGATGGATAACCTTTTCTGGGGGGAAGTCCTTTTTTCTTGTCTTCTTTCTCTCTGCCATTCTTTAAGACTGAGATAAAATCATCACTTTCTGCCAAACCTGTACCAAGAACCTGGGCCTTTATGGTCCAAGGTGCATTTTTCAGGCAAGCATACCCCTTTCTTCCAAAGACTACATCCTCGATGGCATCCTCATCAGGTCCAATAGCCATATCTGATAGGAATTCAAAGCTCATTTTTCCATTCTCCTTCAAAGATTTTAGTAAGGAATTCAATCCAGTTTGTTATTCTCTTTTCCGTATCTCTCTCTGAGTTGTATTCTACCCATTGTAATTCCTTCAGGGCATTGTGTTCGTTAAGATTTTTCTTAAGGCTATCAAGACACCTCTCCCTATAATCTCCAAAATTGCCATCCTTTTGGTAATAGCCCCATCCTATGAGGGTGCCGTTAGGAATAAGACCAATATTATATTTTGTTGCCGCCTTATCTTTTTCCTGAGTAGATCCACAGAAATAATGTCGCAAAGCTCTATCTCCATTTTCTCTGAGGGACTGCCGAACTAAATATCTAATTTCAAAGGGGAGCTCATTGTACGGTTTTTCGCATTTCGCTTTGAAAAAGAAAAAATCCCTTAAAGACAGACCTGATTCTGCTTCCTTTTCGTGGGCCGGTATCGCCTTTCGAGCAATGTCTAAGAAACCCTCGGGAAAATTTTCAACTTTCACAATCCCAAAACCGAACTGATCTTTTGCACCAAGGGTTCCCCATTTAAGCATAGTGGTAAGTGCTAGTGCAAGTTCGGCTGTTATCCCTTGAGGTCTCAAGGGAACCAGTTCGAGGTTAAGGTTTCCTATAAGGCCTGAATCTCTTAAAAACCATGCTGGAGTTTTTTTATATTCCTTATTTGTTTTTGGATAAGTAGCAGTATATGTATACCTTGGTAGTTTAATATTTCCTATGGCATGATCGTGCATATCTCTCCCCTCGTGGATCATCAAGGAAAAACTCCGTCCTAAACCTGTGCAACCGAATGTCTCACATACCCTGCAAATCTTCTTGGACGGTTCCTCTGAATCATAGGTATCCCTTTTATCCTGGCTCTTATTTGTAATATCACACACATGTTCGCCTTGAGCGCGAAGTAGGGCCTCTGTCCAAAAACGGAGGCCGCCAATCAAGGAACTGCCTTTTATGTAGCTGGTTTTACGTTCAGCATCCCCCGTCCAGATAGGAGTGATCGCTTTAACTGGGATAGTAAAAATAGTTGGACTTGCCATAATCTTTTCCCTTCGCATTTGGTGAAAGTTCAAAAATAAACCATGTGAGGCATTTTAATAGGGTATTTTGTTTTTCACAATAGTAAGCATTTTTTTCATTCCCTGTATCTGATTCTCCTTTATATACTTAAATCTCAAATAGTCCCTAATTTTCATAATTTCTTTATTAAAAAATTGCTTGATGTCTTTTTGCGCAGAGAGACTGTCCCTGATGCTCCTTATATCATCGGCAGCCTCATCTATTTGAAAGGTTTCTAATAGATATAACGCCCTGTCCGCACGGACAGTAACTCCAAGAAGCCTGTGCATGGCATCGAACTGGGAGTCAAAAAATTGCATGACTTTTTCTAGAGTCTTTAGTCCCTTGTTTTCTTCTTCCTCTGAGAGAAACGCACACCCTGAAAACTTGTGGATCAGGGCAGGGACGTACCAGGTTATATCGGGGTACCGGTCTGCTATCTCATGCAGCTCCTGAAGGCGCTGCTTTACTCCTCTCTTTTGATTCATGCCGCTTTTGTAGAGGTATTCAGAGAAATAGAGATGGTAGAAGGGGAGGCCCTTTTTGTGGGTATCCGAATCTGCCTGTACAAGGAGATTAAGGGTTTGTTTGAATGCCCTGGCAGCCATTGGGAAATCAGAGTTTCTTGTATAGATCAGGGCAAGGTAGTTGTGATTGCGATATCTTTCGCTCTTACGGAAGAGACTAATGGCCTTCTTTTGCAGTTCTACTGCCTCTTGAAAACGCCGTTGCGCCAGGTAGAGCTGGCTGAGGGAACTGAGGTTTTTGGCCTGCTCCTCATCAACCCCTGTAATATTTTCGGCCTCAGAGATGATGGCCTTGTGAAGATCTTCCGCCTCTTTGTAACGAAATATATCCTTGAGATGCACACCATGGCTAATCTTCATGTTAAGATATGTGTGCGGACGAATTATGCCTTTATATTTATTATAGAGGGCATTGGCCTTGTCCAGATTTCTTTTGGTTAACTCCACCTGACCCTTATGGCAGTGGCAGCTGCCTCTCCGCCAGTAGCAGACAAAAAGGGTCTTAGCCCGCTCTTCCCTGGAGAGGGGGCAATCCCTGGCCTCAAGGTATCTGGTAAGCCGTAGGGCATTACCAAGGCATGTATCTATCAGGTAACTATCATATTGTTCATTTATTTTTGAGATCTCAACGTCCACATCTATCCCGGCAGGGAATACGGAAGGGTCAACCGGACCAGGGAAGGCAATGTTGATGGTATCTTTTAAATTATCTACCTTTACAATTTTCAGGTCCCTGATAGCAAAATTTATCTCCTGCCTTTTAGATACAAAAACTGTATCTATAAAATGGCGTTCACGCCTTAAGGTTGCAAGTTTCTCTTTCAGCCCTTCAACCGGTTCTACACTGCCATCCCTTTTGATTGCGGCAGTGGCTGAAAGGTTGGGAGGCAGATCTTTTTTGGTCTCAATAGAGTAAAGGGCAAGGGCAAGGGGCAGCGCCATTGATTGTCCTGAGACAGTGGAGTCCTCCCTTCCAAAGGTATCCAGGATCTGGAAGGAAAATTGTCCTGGATCCCAGAAAAGATTCCAGGAAAGTAAATCCTGCAGCAATGAATAGACAGGTGCACCCACCTGGTCTAGTAGTTCTAATTTAAGAGGCAAGAAGCCTTTTATTCGTTTTTTTTGAATTCTGATCTCGTATATCTGTCCTCTTGTGGCAATAATGGGAAAATAGATTCGACCACATGAAGGTGCTGGGGAGGTTATATGAAAAGAATTGAGTTTATCTGAAAGGAAAAAATTTTGTAAATCCACCAAAGGCAGTGATTTGAGCGCACGTATTGTTTCAGGGGACAGTATAGAATTATCGAGATAGAAGGCGACCCTTTCCATAAGCTCGGGTCTGTAAGGCCTGAGATTGTTGTAGTGTTTTACAACCTCCAGGATAAGAAGATTGATATTTCCTTCCTTTTCCAGGGCCTGGATTTCTTTAAAGATATTTTCTATAGAACGATCAGGCGCCATTTTTCCTTGTAAAGCAGAGTTGAAATGTAAGTTGCTCCCCATTTATGGTTATCTTAAGCTCAGAAGATTCCGAAACCATGTTTACCTCTCCCAATAAAAGCTCGAAAAGGCCAGATCCTATCTCTTTCATGACCTTCGATTCCCCATCGACCCGGACATTCTGAGGCTCAATTGTATCCGAGACATACCTCAACAACACGTGGTCCCTTTTCTGGATAATGAATAGGGAAAATTTATCTGTTTCCATAAGCATATGTGTTTTTATTTCAGAAAGTTCGACCCCGCTTGTATCTGCCGCTTTTCTGTATGGGTAAAGAATAATTTCAATCCCCTCTTCATCAATCTCTTCTTCCCATAGTCCCTCATTCACGGGAAAGGTAAGGTATTCGGTGAGCTTTATCTCTTTTTGCATCCATTCGAGGATTTCCTTGCCTGGACTGGAGATTTCTTCGTTTTGATGAGCCTTTCGTGCTTCCTTAACCCTGAAAATATCTTTATCAGAAAGGGATCCCCGGTATTCGCCCAGGTTTCCCGCAAGCATGGGTCTTTCATTGAAGATTTCTAAGAGGGTTGGAAATTTTAAGGGACTGGTTTCATTTAGAACCAGGCTATACCCTCCAAAATGGTAGTCCACATCCAGAGATATGGGAATGACCCTGATAATATTTTTGAGATCCCTTTCACCGCTTCCAGCACTAATGATGAGCACCGGGATCCCAATGGTAATAGTGGAAACTATTTCTCCATGCGTATTTTTTGGATCCGGCGCTGTGGTCCATATCTGGCCTTCTTTTAGGTTACTGGGAGTCACGTGTATAACGGGGGTATCTTTTTTTCTTGTTAATTTTTCTAAAACCGCTACAGGAATCCTTGATGGCATTGACACTTCTGCCGGTTCCTTAAGGGAATGGAAAAGCTCTCGGCACCTTTCACATTTTTCAACATTCAGATGAAAAAAAATTTGCGACCTTTTTTCACGCGTTACTTTCCCTGATCGGTACTGCAAAAGCTCATCCCCTGTATAACAAAATTGGTACTGGGAGGATGCAGGATCTCTCTCAAGATGTCTTTTCATAATATTTCTCGCTCTATTAACTCTGAGGTATATTTGATAACGGCCTTTCTCTCTTCGATTTCTTCAAAAGTATCTCTCTCTCCGGTTTCTGTAAGATGATCGGGTTTCTCGAAATGATATTTTAAATAGTCTGTGATCTTTTTTGTCTTGTTGTAAACAGATGTCGTATTGCAGCCCATATCTCTTGCTATATCCTTTAATGTTTTTTCTTCTATATAACGTTTGTAATAGAGGTTTTTCATTTGAGAGTCCATTTTATTGACTATCTCTTTTGCCATAAGAATATGATCCGAACTTAAAAGAGACCCCTCTGCTTCAGAAATCAATTTTGAAATCTGTTCTTCCCCTGAGTATTTTCCTTCTTCATAATCCCTATCACCCTGAGATGATGGAGAAATCACTCTGATGGTTTCAATGGAAAACTTTTCCTTTATTAATGAAAGGATATCATTGTATGCCGCCATTCCTCCTGCCCCCTTCAGAACATTTATCAGATATTCCTTCATATCAATGTCCCTGATGGATGGGCCATATCTTGAACCGAATTTAGGAATACGAAGTTTGGGAGCCTTCAAGGACTGAGATATAAGCATCAGTCGTTCTAAACTCGCTGGTTCAGGGTCGCTCTCCTTAAAATCCTTTAATTTCCAGTATCGGCGATTATTCTTATCCATTTCAATGCAGCAGGTCTTTAGCACTCTGTAGGCCTGCTTTTTTCTGGTTTCAAGCCCTGGTGTCAGCGCAAAGATCATCTTTTGAAGAAGATTTTCAAAGGTAACCTGTATGTGCTTACAAAGATAGCCATCATCATTAAACGTTAAGCCGGCAAGTTTGTTGAGAAGATTGTTTTCCTCAAGTTCATCCCAGCACAAATTCTGGAATGTTTCAAAATTTGCACCAGAGAAGCCATCTACAGAATCAAACTCTATTGTCTTTGCGCGTTTTCCTGAATCTGCCCTGTAAGGCGTATCGACTATCTTTTTTGGGTGCACTATAGACCTATAGCGGTTTTGATATACCCGCTGGATTATTTTGTCTATGGCAAATATATATTTATTTTTGTCATAGGGCCTCCCCGATAACCTGTTTGCAATAATTTCAATAAGTTCCCTGGACATATGAGCCTACATTCTATTAAATGTCAAAGTTAAACTTTATTTCATTTTTTCTCGTACAAAATCCAACAACTTTCTTTCCAGCGGTCCCATGGAGACTAAAGCCGCCTCTAAAAAATCCTCTTTTGTTATAGGCTGAGCCGCAGATACACAAAGTGCTACTTGCTGTGAAAATATTTTATAGGGAAAATTCTCCACTGCGGGATTTCCAGAGGGGTTAAGCCGGGGGCCTTCATGGCCTGGGTTAAATAGAATATCAGTTTGCTTGTTAATCATGTTAAGCTTGGTTGAAAAGGGGATCATCACAATCTGATCATTTCTTACATTCATAATCAAAACCCTCCTTGAATAACCATGTCTATATCTACCTGGTCTTTGAAACGTGACTTCCGCATCCGGGAAGAGATAGACCTGCCCTGGTTTAAGATTGGATTGAAGTGATGCACGGTATCTTTTATAGGCATTCCGAGCGTTTTTTGCGTCGGCTTTTTTCAATGGTTTGATGGAGGAGACTTCATTGGAAATGAATTTTTGATCTTTTCTAAAACGCCAGAGCAAAGAGAAAAGATGTGGAGAAAGTGGGAAAGAATACCTTTTTACCTCTCTCCAGTCTTGGTATTTCTTTAGTTCCTTCGATAATTCGCTTTCGCTATGTTCTTTTACGCCCGGGACTATTGTATTTTTTAAATGGTTGGGATTAAAAAGCGTCACTTTACGGGGAAATTGAGAGTAGGTGCCAGACGCCCGTCTCATGTTAAACGAAATGTGTTTTTCTCTAAGTAAACCCTGCAAAGGGTCATTTGATGTTAGTGTAGGCAACATGTCAAGAACCTAATGGGGTAATCCGTTTGTTTAAAATAAAACTTGTCTTAAGGCGGCCTTTAAACAATAAGGCAGCTTACCGAAAAATAAGATGTGTTAAGGTATGTCAACAAGAATATATGAAAATAAATTTTTTCTGTCAAGAAAAATCGGAAAAAAGCTCGGCCGGGCTGTTTCTGCTACAGAGGTTGGTGAAAATTAACCGGCCTGATTTTTTCAAAATAAGTCCAGACGAGGTAAATTTCTACTTGACTCAGGACATCCCCATGCCTATACTGCCACCGACTTAACATGCAGCTTAAATGTGTTCAAAAGATACCCCCTTTAATTTCAACATGATTATTGAATAGTGTTGAACATGATAGAACA
>JAYEMW010000392.1:0-1922 GCA_034718555.1 Thermodesulfobacteriota bacterium | reverse complement strand
CGATTCCAAAACGTGCCCCCTTGAACCAACCCGGCATTATTAAACCTCGTTGACCATACAGGAAGATCTTCGTTTGTTTCTCCGGCACGTAGTGGGCATAGCCTTTTAGTTCAAGGGCAGTCTTCCCACCCGCATGAACAGAAAATCCGAGCTGAGTCTGAAGGGTATAAAGCGTGCCTGGCCAGGTCACCTTATCCCCGGACAGAATATAGGCCCCCCTTTCAAGTTTTTCTATCCAACCGCTTTCTTTATATCTCCTCAGGAGCTCATAACTGAAACCCAGGGAATTAAGGTATGAGGTAACACCGACCGTACCTTTCGGCCATTGATTGACAAGGCGGTTTATTTTTGTCTTTCTTTCAGTATCCATAGTATTAGAAAAGCCACATTTTTAAACTAAAGTCAAGTGAGAGTTTAAATATTAAGGCATTTTGGTAC
This sequence comes from Thermodesulfobacteriota bacterium, assembly GCA_034718555.1. Lineage (GTDB taxonomy): Bacteria > Desulfobacterota > DSM-4660 > Desulfatiglandales > B25-G16 > M55B121. Next base: position 1,484 of record JAYEMW010000392.1, on the reverse strand, counting down.
TTATAGTACTAAAATATGAATATTCTTAAACCACTAATGCAGGGCTGCCATCCACAACATCAACCTCAGATTCCTCAAATTCCCTGAAATATCTCTTGCAGGTCTGCATTAAAGTAGCCTGTCCCCTTTTACTCCCATAATGTCCCCTATTATCCCTCAACGATGTCTCTTAATGTCCCTTGTTGTTTCTATCACTTTCGGCGATAAGATATAATAAGTACCTTTTTTCTCGCCAATTTTTTTAAGTATATTCTTTTCAACAAATCCCGTTAAATCTCTCGTGGCTGTCCTTTTGATACTATTGCAAATTTTTTGACACAGCGTGTTGTCTATTTGCTCATTAATTACCAAATACCGGATAATCTTTTTTTGCCGCATATTTATTTTCAGGTACTCTAATAATTTGACAGTGTTATCAGCAATAATGATCTGCTTGCCCCTCTCGTAAACTTCCGCCATCTGCGATCTTAAACCATCCACAAAGTATTCAAGCCGGGCCGCCATGTCCATGTTGTTTACTCTAACGCACTGAATATTTGCAGTATGCCGGACGGTCTTTGTCGTAGGGTTCTGAAATTGTAACCGGTTTTATAAAAAATCAATATAGAAAGAAGTCGGGCTGTTCTGCCATTGCCATCAATAAATGGATGAATATGTACAAATTGAAACTGAGATATGCCAGCAATAAGAATAGGTGACATATCCTCTGCTTTATTGAGCCACTCTATAAACTCACGTATAAGGAGCGGGACCTCAAAGATACAGGAGGAGTGTATATAACCTCACGGGTTCGGCAAAATGAATAATAACTTCGGTTTAACAGGCAGGCGTTACGCATAGGAAGGAAGAACTATCCTGTTAATCCATGCCTGCCCCGCGCATGGCGGGGTCAATCCTGTCAAAAAATAGCTGAATATGAGTTTGTAAATTTCTGATGAAAAACACTTTGTTGTTTTAATCAAAATAAAGTGTATAATCAAACAATAAAAAAATAGGAATAGAAATGACGGTCAGTTTGGTTATTTTATACTTGGTATTACCTGCTTTAATACTTTGCCTGTGTTTTCGTTACCCGGCAATAAATAAAATAAGTCCGGTACTATTAAGTTATCTTTTTGGAATCATTCTCGGGAATGCCGGTATTTTACCAGAATCTTTTTCATCGGTTCAAATGTCTCTATCAGAAGTAACAGTGGCATTATCGCTTCCCTTATTGTTATTTTCAATGAATGTCCGGAAATGGTTCCAAATTGCCGGTAAAGCGATTTTATCAGCAGTACTCGCTACGGCTTCTATTGTAGCGATATCATTTTTATTATATTTTTATTTCAAAGAACAACGTCAGGATGCCTGGCAATTATCAGGAATGGCAATCGGTGTGTATACAGGAGGAACACCCAATTTAGCAGCTATAAAGACTGCATTAAATATTGACAGTTCAACCTATATCCTTTTCCATACTTACGATACGGTCATAAGTTTTC
>JAYEMW010000391.1:0-9837 GCA_034718555.1 Thermodesulfobacteriota bacterium | reverse complement strand
GCGCCGATACATCCCGCCTGACTGCGTTGTGAAAACTCGGAATATTCCAGATATTCCTGCGTTTCCACGCCTTGTCAGGCGGGCGTCTCAACACCTGAAATTGTGAACTTATTTTTTCGTGAACCCTTAATGTAATAGCTCAGCCGTCTATTTTTGACAGGATAACCCCGCTTTCCGCGGGGCAGGCATGGACAAACTGGATTTTTAAAACAACCTTTTGATAATCTATACCTATAGGAGAAAAAATGAAATTGTCGGAAATTATATCAGGCATTGAAGAGACAGACCAGGGTTTTATTCAGCGGGCAAGGGAACGGACCGCCCAATTAGTGATGCCCTCTCGGGCGTTAGGTGAATTGCATGTTATAGGAGAAAGGCTTTGTGGGATCAGAAGGACATTAACGCCTTTAGTAAACAAAAAGGCATTTCTAATCATGGCAGGAGATCATGGTATAGCAGCATCTGGTGTAAGCGCATATCCCCAGGTTGTAACCGGGGAGATGGTAAAAACATTTTTAAAGGGCGGGGCAGGTATAAACATACTCGCAAGACAAGTAGGGGCGCAGGTAACTGTTGTAGATACAGGAATAATACCGGATATAGCCCCTGAAAGATTTGAGGGTAGGCGTTTGATTGTAAAAAAGGTGGCGAAAGGCACAAATGATTTCAGCAAGGGCCCTGCCATGACCAGAGAGCAGGCCGAATCGGCAATCCTGGTCGGGTATGAAGCGGCGGAGGCTCTTTTTAGTGAAGGCATAGACCTATTAGGCACTGGAGATATGGGCATTGGCAACACATCTCCGTCCAGCGCCATCGGCTCTGTTATAACCGGGACATCAGTGGAGAGGATGGCGGGAAGAGGCACCGGCGTTGACGACAAAGGCCTTCAAATAAAGTGTGATGCTATTAAATCAGGCATAGCCTTAAACAATCCAGACCCTAATGATCCTGTTGATGTATTGTCAAAGGTTGGTGGGTTTGAAATTGGGGCTATTGCCGGCGCTGTTTTGGCGGCCGCCTTTTTTAAAAAACCAGTAGTGATAGATGGTTTTATATCGGGGGCAGGCGCGCTTATTGCCTATATGCTATGCCCTGCTGTAAAAGATTATATATTTGCCGGACATAAATCTGAAGAGAAAGGCCATCAGGTTATGCTTGACTATATGGGTCTTTCCCCAATTCTTAACCTTGGAATGAGATTGGGGGAAGGAACCGGAGCTGCCCTGGCAATGACTATTATCGAGGCTGGAGATCGAGTAATCAACGAGGTGTTAACCTTTCAGGAGGCAGAGGTAAGCAAGGAATAACAGATGCTTTCCCGCTAAATAATATATGAAAAATTTGTTTTCTGCGTTTCAGTTTTTAACTATTTTGCCGTTTGGCAGGTACAAAGAATTTGAGGCGCCAAAAACTATACCCTACTTTCCAGTTGTTGGTCTTTTTATTGGGCTGATAATCGCATCTGGAGATTATATTTTTTCCATTTTATGGCCAAGGCCCATTGTATCACTTTTAGATGTTTTGCTCCTTGCAGTTCTCTCAGGCGGACTACATTTAGATGGGTTAGGCGATACTGCAGACGGTCTTTTAAGCCATAGGCCCAGGGAGCAGATATTTAACATAATGAAGGATAGCCGCATTGGCGCTATGGGTTTAATGGTTGTTTTCTTTGCCTTGACCATTAAATGGGCTGGAATACAGTATTTAGCAGGACACAGGACATTATATCTTTTAATGATACCGTCTTATGCCAGGGGATCAATGGTATTAGGTATAAAATTTTTACAATATGGAAGGCCCGAAGGGGGATTGGGCACGGATTTTTTCTCCAATGAAATCCCATTGCACTCAATGGCAGGTATATTACTGCCGGTACTTCTTTCACTATTTCTGGGCCTACCCTGCGTTTGGTTAAACGTCTCTTTTGTTGCTGTGGCATGGGCTATGCTCTATTATTATAAGAGAAAAATGAATTGCATCACCGGTGATATGTTAGGTGCCCTGGCAGAGGTTGAGGAAACGATTCTTTTTCTAATTGCATGCCTAAGGGTAGGACAATGATAAAGGGACATGGAGGAAATATTTATGCCACGGCCAAAGCGATTGGCTGCAAACCAGGGGATTTTATTGATATGAGCAGCAATACAAATCCCATTGGGACAATGACCGGATTGCTCGATTATCTAAGGGAAAATCTTGGCACAATCTCTGTTCATCCGGAAGTGGACAGCGGAAATCTCGTTGAGACCCTTGCAACTCATTACAATATAGGGGCCGAATGTGTACTTCCTGGAAATGGGACCACACAGTTTATATTTGCCGCACCCCTGGCCCTTGGTTCAAAAAAGGTCATTATCTTAGGCCCTACCTATTCCGATTATGAGGATGCCTGTAAAATGCATAATATAGACTATGGATATGCAATGGCAAATGAATTCAACCTGTTTCAACCTGATGTTCCGGGCCTGGAAAAATATTTAGATAAAATTGATACGGTCTTTATATGCAATCCTAATAACCCTACAGGAAGTTTGATTACAAAAAAGATTCTAATTAAACTATGCATGGCGCATCCTGATATATATTTTTTAATAGATGAATCTTATCTGCCTTTTACTGACCATTATGAGGAAAACACCATGCTCCGGTGCGGCCTTAAGAATGTTATAGTGCTGCACTCATTCTCAAAGATTTTTCAAATTCCAGGACTGAGACTTGGGTTTTTGATTGCCCCTAAGGACATTATAGAGCGATTTGGATATTACTACGAACCATGGTCTGTTAACGGCCTGGCCCAGGCGGCCGGCCATTATCTGATGAATAATAACCGGATGCTATATAATTTTTTAAGAGACACCCAGTCCTTTGTTGCAAAGGAAAAGCAACTATTTATTGAGAGGCTTGAAGGTGTTTCAAAACTAATCGTATTCCCCGGCGAGGCGCCGTTTATCCTTGTGAAAATTAAACAAGGCTCTGATGCAGAAAGACTCTGCAATGATATGGCGGACAACCGGATATTACTGCGCAATTGCGGCAATTTTGATGGACTTTCAGGTCAATTTTTTCGTATTTCCCTGAGGGGCTCAAAGCAAAATGCCATGGTTGCTGAGAAGCTTCGGGGGATTTTTGCCTGATATGGAAATTACCTCATATCTATATATACTGCCTGCTGCGTTTCTTCTTGATTTTATCCTTGGAGACCCGTTATTTCTCCCCCACCCTGTCAGGTGGATAGGTAAATGGATAGAAAAATGGGAGCCTTATTTTAGAAAATTGCCATTTAGTATATTTATTTCAGGATGCCTCTTTGCTGTATCACTTATCTTTGGCACATATTTAATAACCTGGGGAATTCTCATTGCTTCCAATGCTATACACCCATCTATCCGTGTAATAATGCAGATCGTGTTAATATATTATTCACTGTCCGTAAAATCTTTACGAACGGCAGCAATGGATATCTACAGGAGCCTGAAAGACAATAATCTAAGTGACGCCAGAATAAAGGCTTCCCAAATTGTCGGCAGGGACATTGAATCCCTTGATGAACAAGGCGTCACCAGAGGGACCATTGAGAGCGTTGCGGAAAACCTCGTAGATGGAGTAATATCTCCCCTGTTTTTTGCACTGCTCGGAGGCGCCCCTATGGCACTTGCCTATAAAATGATTAATACCCTTGACTCTATGATTGGCTACAAGGATGAGAGGTATGGGGAATTTGGAAAATGTGCGGCCCATATTGACGATGCAGCCAATTTCCTGCCTGCACGAATCTCTGTTATAATTATTTCCCTTGCGGCCATTACATCAAAGGGAGGCAGTAAAGGTGCATTATTGACTGGCTTCAGGGAGGGTGGAAATAACCCCAGCCCAAATTCCGGTCTTCCTGAAGCGGCATTTGCCGGGGCATTGGTTGTAAGACTCGGAGGACCAAGTTATTACAAGGGAAATCTTGTCAAAAAGCCATATATAGGCGCCTCTTTTGGAGAAACAAATGTAGATGACATTAAAAAAGCATGCAATCTTATGGTTGTCTCGGCTCTGCTTTGGATGATAACCTGCTGGTGGATTAAAATCGTTTTTTGGTTTCTGTTTTAAATGCTTTAAAGGGCATACAGGATTAATCCTTGCCTGTTTGATTATAGTTGCGCTATTATAATTTAATAATATGCCGGCCAAACGATAGCAGATGTTTAAAACCTGATATTTGGAGAAAAATCATGCTTAGGCTGATAGAAAAAAGAGACGGGACAATCGTGGCCTTTGAGGCCGGAAAAATTACCCAGGCATTGTCAAAGGCGGGCATTGCCACAGGGGAATTTGACGAGTTAGTGGCAAAAAGGCTTACTATTAAGGTCTTAAATCTGGCAGAATCCATCTATGGCCATATAGCCGGCCCACCAAATGTGGAGGAAATTCAGGATATAGTAGAGGAAGTTTTGTTTTCCTCTACATATCGCCTGACGGCAAAGGCATATATAATTTACAGGGAGCAGCATGCAAGGGTAAGGGAGATTGCAAATAAGGCAAGTGTTGACCTGGTTGATCAGTACCTTAATAGAACGGATTGGAGGGTTAATGAGAACAGTAACATGGCATTTTCTCTTCAGGGACTAAACAATTATGTATCGTCCGAGATTACTAAAATTTACTGGTTAGACGAAATCTATTCTCCAGATATTAGGGATGCCCATCTTCAGGGTGATTTTCATATCCATGATCTAAATCTTCTCTCCGTCTATTGTGTGGGATGGGATCTCTTTGATTTATTGCTTAAGGGGTTCAGAGGGGTTTGGGGAAAAATAGAGAGCAAACCTGCCAAACACCTCAGGAGCGCCCTGGGACAGATAGTGAATTTTTTTTATACCCTTCAAGGTGAGGCAGCAGGCGCCCAGGCATTCTCTAATTTTGATACCCTTTTGGCACCCTTTATAAGATTTGACGGCCTGGATTATAAAGGAGTGAAACAGGCCCTGCAGGAGTTTATTTTCAACATTAATGTACCTACAAGGGTGGGATTTCAGACCCCTTTTACAAATGTAACACTTGATCTCACTGTTCCGGAATATTATAGAGGCCAACCTATTATTATAGGAGGAGAGGCCCAGGAGACCACCTATGGAGATTTTCAGGAAGAAATGGATTTGTTTAACAAGGCCTTTCTCCAGGTAATGGCGGAAGGGGATGCCGGAGGAAGGGTTTTTACCTTCCCTATACCTACATACAATATTATTAAGGGATTTGACTGGGAAAATCCCGTACTAAATGACCTTTGGGAGATGACTGCCAAGTATGGCGTTCCCTACTTTTCTAATTTTGTAAATTCAGATATGAGCCCTGAGGATGCAAGGAGCATGTGCTGCAGGCTGAGAATAGATAATCGGGAATTAGAAAAGAGAGGGGGAGGACTCTTTGGATCGAACCCCTTGACCGGGTCTATAGGTGTTGTGACAATTAATATGCCTCGAATAGGATATTTAAGCGATAATGAGGATGATTTTTTTGAAAGGTTGAAAAAATTAATGATCCTTGCCAAAAAAAGCCTGGAAACAAAGAGGAAGGTGTTAGAAAAATTTACAGATGGAGAACTGTATCCTTACACAAAATACTATTTAAGAGACATAAAAAAAAGGTTTAATGAATACTGGAAAAATCATTTTTCAACCATAGGTCTCCTTGGGATGAATGAGGCATGTCACAATTTTCTCGGAAAAAGCCTTGCAGATGAACAAGGCAGAAAATTTACAATCAAAGTCCTGGATTTTATGCGAGATGTATTGATAGATTTTCAAAAAGAAACAGGCAATAATTATAACCTTGAGGCAACCCCTGCAGAGGGGACATCGTATAGTCTGGCAAAGATTGACAAGAAACGCTACCCAGATATAATAACTGCAGGGCAGAAAGATGAGGGGCAATTTTTTTATACAAATTCTACCCATCTGCCTGTTAATTTTACAGACGATGTTTTTGAGGCCCTGGATTTGCAGGATGCCATCCAGCAAAAATACACGGGAGGAACCGTCTTTCATGTTTATGCAGGTGAAAGGGTGACCAACTGGGTTAGTGTCAAGTCATTGGTGAGGAAGATATGTGAAAATTATCACCTTCCGTATTTTACCTTCACCCCTACATTCAGTGTGTGTCCGGTCCATGGATATCTAAACGGAGAGCATGGTATATGTCCAAAATGCGGGGCTGAATGTGAGGTTTACTCCAGGGTTGTTGGGTACCTCAGACCGGTAAAGCAGTGGAATAATGGCAAACAGGGTGAATTTAAGATGAGAAAGACCTTTAGCATTTGATTAGAGCAAAGCGGTGTAACCGATCACAGGTTCACCGATAAAATCGGGGTTCAAAACGACTGAGACCTTTTGGCCCTTTTTTAGAATTTCTCAGAGGTAATAATACATGATTATTGGGGGATTTCAGAGCTTTTCCCTTATTGATTATCCAGGTAAAATTTGTGCCATAGTTTTTACCCAGGGTTGTAATTTTCGATGCCCTTATTGTCATAATCCTGAACTTGTTGAATTTAACGGATCTGATTCTGCTACGCCGGAAGAGGATGAAATTTTGGCATTCTTAGAGAAAAGAAAAGGCAGGCTTGATGCTCTAACCATAACAGGCGGAGAGCCCCTTTTGCAATCCGGTCTAAATAAATTTTTATCAAGGGTAAAAGCATTGGGATACCTGATAAAATTAGATACCAATGGAAGCCTGCCCTCAAGATTAGAGGATGTGATACAAAATCAACTAATAGACTATGTTGCTATGGATATAAAATCTCCAATTGATAAATATGGGAGTGTGATAAGAGCCGGCATAGATACAGGTAAAATCCTCGAGAGTATCAGGTTGATAATGGAATCTGGGGTGAACTATGAATTTAGAACAACCGTTGTAAAGGATTTATTATGCAAGGATGATTTTTTGAAAATTGGCCCTCTTATAAAAAATGCCGGCCTGTATGTGCTGCAGAGGTTTGTTCCCTCCAAAACCCTGGATAAACAGTTTCTTCACAGTCTTTGCTACTCTGATAAGGAACTGGAAGATATCAGGAAAATGATGGAAGGATTTGTCTGTAAATGTATTGTGCGATAATATAAAGAATAATCAGACGATTCTACCCTTCTTTTTCGGACACTTTATCTTGACCCTGGCCGGACACTTTCTGAGGCTTGTATTGGTTGCTAAACCTGAGGATCAGGCCTCTATTACCCCACCATAGCACTTTGTTTTTCCCTTGATCCATCCGTTCGGCGAGCATGGAGGCAACACGTCGCTCCAAATCATTTCCGCTGGTATCAAGGATGGTCAGGACGAAATTGTTATCTGAATCCTGCTCCAAAGTAAAGTTACGTTTTTCAAAAAGTAAGTTGCGCATCCCTTGCAGGGTCGTTTTATTGCCGTCTTGATGGCGAAAGTGCTCACCTCCTAACTCCTTCAGGAAATACTCGTAGGTCAACCTGGCAATCATAACGCAGTAGAACTCAAATTCAACCTTCTGAGGATCACTGCCGTACATCTCGTCTAAGAAATAACTGTAAACCAAATCCTTCAATCCATTTTCAACCAACCAGCGATAGCGGTATTTCTGGAGCATATCCGTTGATGTCAGATTGGTGTTTGTACTGCCAAAACATCGAATGTCTTTGCGAGTTTCCAAGTCTCTTAAGATGACGATCTTTAACGGAAGTCTCGTTTTTGGAAGCGTCACATTAATGGCTTTGATCTCATCCTGCTCATCATGTTTTTCCCAACCCTCCTCGGATACAAGAGCGGATGCAATAAGCTTCTTGATCTGTTTGTTCTTCTTCAGGCAAAGAAAGACATCGCCATTGGGACAACGATTCTGCTTAAAATATTGCAGACTCGCTTCTTTGGTATATTCCGAATCCATATAGATTTCCTGGATCGCCCGTGGATCAAAAAGCGGAAAAATCTGCTCCTCGCAATACTGCTCCAAAATGCTCGTTGCCCTAATGCCGCCATGGTAATAATTTATCGAAAGAATCGTGTTGGCAACCAAGTCCCACGTTACATGGGGCCTGAATCCGGGAACTATATTGCCGGTCTTGTCAGGACCTTTGCCAAAACCTTTTTCTTTGCTATGTTCACCAAAAAACTTCTTGAAATGAAAATCAAAAGCAATACTTCTCCCTTGGATAAGATCTAACTCTTTGGCACGGGCTATCAGATCGCATCGCAAAGAATGAATCTGGTCAAATTTGAATTCAAGCGTGTCTTCGTAATATCTTGAACGGGACCCGAACATCCCAAGCCCGCTGGCCAAAGCAACAGATCGGTCCCGGTTGTCGCTCAAGTGATTAATGCGCCGATATCCCCCTAATATGCGGAACACATTCAATAAAGCGAGATTGCTGAGATCTTTTCCCCGAAATCGAGCAGGTCCATAGCTCTCCATGGCCTGCACAATACCCAGATCGTTTACAAACGGCGCCAAAAGAAGAGGCCCGGGATCACACAACTGATATGCATGGGTGCGCATTTTCCTGCATAGCTGTTCAAAATGCCGGTTAATGCGACGGGACCCCAAAAGGGACGTTTCGCTGTACAGATGATAGGCAGTCGTTACGGGGGTAAACGGCTTATCATCAATGGCCTCCACAGAGCAGAATTGGTCCAACGCCACGGGTGGGCGATTCCTGTCTGTCAGCGCCCACCGGGAAAACACTCTGTTGACGGCATACCTTGAGCAGCGCAATTTCAGGACTTTGACGATCTCTTGAGCAGACCAATGAGGATGGCGAAGCTTTTTAAAGATAATGCTCAGTTCCGTTTCATTGCTCATGGTCTCTTTGCCGGGAAGGTTGCCCGGAATTACAGCCCATGGGCCAAAGATTCTATAGTCTCTTGCCAGACGATAATAGCTCGTTGGCGATATGTCGAACTGTAAACAAACGTCTTTGATCCCAACTGATTGGTGGAAAAATATCTCTCTTAAAAGTTCCAAACGTCTGTGGTACGAATCGCTATCATGGAAAAAAGTCCTGCTCCTTTTCTTCTTGTTACGCCCTTTCATCAAACCCTGTTTCAGTCGATCCAGCTGATTAACTGTACGCTGGATGCGAGACCAGAACTCAATATCCGCAGGCCGATTAGAGACCGACCGACCATATGATGCCAGTATTTGCGAAACAGGCTCTATACCGGCAGCCTCTTGAGTGGCAGGAACTGCCTCCGCTATCCGCAAGGTTGACTGTTGAGATAGGGAAGGTCGTGCCTTACTGACCATGATAACCAATCGCTCCAGGTCCTCCGAAAATGGAAGCCTTCTAACCTCAGGGAATAGGCCCGGAAGACCATGTTCCACAAATCGATCTTCCTTTTCATAGTACTGAGATCGAGAAAGCTTATGCCGTTGGCATACCGTTTTAATGGGTGAGCCATCGAACCACACCTCCCTGATGGCCTCATAATTTGTGATAACCGGATCATCATCCAGAAAATAGGACGTGTGCCTGGCGTATCGCGCCATGCCCTGTGATACCTTTGCCTGTAGCAACTCGAAATAGGATCTGCTGTTTTGTGATAGAATCATGGTGCACAGCATACCACCCTAATCGCAACAAGTCAAGCAAAAAATCACCATGCTAATCGCAACAATATTTTAAGAAAAATCACTTGATTTTTACCTCTTTTCTGTTAATTTGGACTATTAGATGCAGTGGAAAAAGTGAGCTACAGAAAAGGTATTATCAATAAATCCTATCATTACAATAGGTTGTTTAGCCAGGAGTCTTTAGCCATAACCTCTTAAACAAGGAAAAATACCGGAAAACTGTTGTGCGTTTAGCTTGGGGCATTCCCAAG
>JAYEMW010000390.1:0-1926 GCA_034718555.1 Thermodesulfobacteriota bacterium | reverse complement strand
CAACTTCATGAAGCTGCTGGCCCAACGTTACACGCAGTACTATAACCGGAAATACAACAGGAGCGGCAAACTCTGGGAAAACCGCTACAAACTGCATCCTGTTGATCCGGATGTATATTATGTTGTGCTTAGATATATAGAAAGGAACCCGGTCAGGGCCGGCTTGGTTGTGGATGGAACAGATTATCCATGGTCAAGTGGTTCCTACCATCTTTTGGGGAAAGAAGATAAGACCATAAAGGCAGATTACCTCCATGATTCTGCGTTTAGCTATAGAGAATTTTTTTATGAGCAGGAGCGATCTGAAGACGATGAGGCGATTCGGGAGGCGGCTCAGCAGGGTAAGGCATGGGGGAGGGCGTCATTTCTGGAAAGGTTGGGCAATAAACTTAACAGGGTGGTTGTTCTTCGAAAAAGAGGGAGGCCGAAGAAGGCAGATAAATAGGTGTGACCCCTTTTTCTCTGAATATATGCGCACTGCATAGGGATGATTACTTTTTTCCATAAATAATTTTAGGGATCTCAATGTTCCTGCTTTCCCGCTTTTAACCTCCATGGGAATGAGAAATTGATGAAATGAGTATAGAAAATCAATTTCAGCTGCACCTTTTTCACGTATCCAGAAATTGAGTGCCTGAGGGGTGTGTGTTTGTGAAATAATTTCCTGGGCAACAATCTGTTCTGATATTCTGCCTTGATATGCAATGTCCAGGGAATGCCTGTTACTGAAAAATTCTTTAAAGCCGATTCGGTAATTCACTAAACCTGTGTCAAGAAAAAAAAGCTTAGGCGCTTTTCTCATCTTTTCAATAACCGGGATCTGTATTGAATTTGACGGCATTGCACGATATACAACAAGAGCACGTTCAAGAACATCAAAAGCTTCTTTCATTTCTCTTGATCGGTATGAAGATTCCCCGAATTTTTCATATGTAATCCGCTCACCAGCATAAAGGGGGGCTCTGTCAATTGCGTGAGTTAAATATTTTGCTTTTGCTAAATTTGAATATTTTTCAACATCTTCAAGGTATCCCGTATAAACAGCATCATATATATCCCTTAGTTCAGAATATGAACCTGATTGCAGGTAAACTGACAGGGCTTCCGGCATTCCGCCCAAAAATGCGTATTCATTAAACTGTCCAATCAATATATCATGGAAACCAGTTTCATTGATGATATCTAAATTCAATAATTTTGTTGCAAGAGGAGGATTAGCGGTCTCAAGGTATTCCAAAAAATTTACAGGATATAAAAAAAGATTTTTTACTCTGCCGACCGGGAAGGAAAAACCTTCCTGCTTTGAAAATACTTCAAGCAGAGAACCAGCAGCAATAATGCTTAGATTTTTCACATCTTCATAAAGATATCTAAGGGCTTTTATTGCCTGGGCAGAATTTTGAATTTCATCAATGAATAACAATGTACTTCTGTAATCATTCTTGAGATGAACGCCTTTATACAACAAAATCCGTTCAACAAGCTCCCGGCCTGTATTAAAATCAATAAAAAGATTGCGTTCTCTCGGTCTTTCAAGATTTATATCAATAAAATAGTCAAAGTTTGCGCCAAACTGATTTACAACAAATGTTTTACCCACCTGCCGGGCTCCTCGCAAGATCACAGGCTTTTGGTTTCCTGAAATTTTCCAGCGCAATAATTCTGATTCAATTTTTCGTTTAATTATCATCAGCACTCATTTCGTAACAATTAACATCTAATTTATGACATATAATGTCATAATTTAGGGGTTAATTGTTATTACTTAAATGTTAACTGATATGAAAAGGATGCATTTATATTAAGAAAATCCAGCCCTATATTTTCTGGAAATGGAGGAAATGGGTTTGCCAGACTTATAGCCTTAAGGGCATGTTCATCAAGAATTTTATATTTAGAAGGCTGGATTACATTACATTCAATAAG
>JAYEMW010000389.1:0-1934 GCA_034718555.1 Thermodesulfobacteriota bacterium | reverse complement strand
TGCTTGCAATCAACGACCCACTTTGAGGGAACGTTTTTGGGAATGGAAAGTCCTGCCTGATTTAAAGCTGCCAGGAAACGGGCACGAAAGACCGTTGCCATGGCAAATTCATTAAAAAGGTATTTTCCCTTTTTCTTTTTCCATTGGCGCCTTTGTTTATTCACTCCGCCGCCGGGTATCACAACATGGATATGAGGGTGAAAACCCAGTTTCCTGTTATGGGTATGCAATACCATGGTCATCCCGATTTCTGCTCCCAGATTTTTTGGATTCAGACCGAAATCCTTTAGAGTACTGGAAACACAAACAAACAAAATAGAATACACCGCTTTCTGATGGCGCCGGGTCAAAGCTCTTAGTTCATAAGGCAATGTAAATGTAGCCAAAAAATAGGGAACAGGCAATAATTTACCCTGTTGTCGGTCAATCCACTGGCTGGCTTCATGATTCTGACACTTTGGACAACTCCTGTGGCCACAGGATAGCGGGCGCCACTCTGCATGGTTACATTTTGGGCAGCAGACATAAAGTTCACCGGCATCAGGCGTGCGGCAACCGACAATGGCATTCATTGCCTTCAGATGGCCCGGTAATACACTGCCGGCATATTTGCAGATAAATGCATCATAATATTGATTGATAATAGAGGCCAGTTCCATGATCACACCCTCCTTAAATCTACATGAAGGGTGTTCATCAACTCATTCATGGTGATCAGGCTGTCTTTTTCCGTGATATCAGTGAGATGAGAATAACGTGCGGTTGTTGCAGGGCTGGCATGGCCGAGGAGTGCCTGGATATGACGAAGACTTAAGCCGCGTTCAAGGAGATGCGTGGCAGGTAAGCGGTAGACTCCGAAGCTGTGGCGAAGGGAGTGGATAGAGACTTTTTTTTATGCCGCATTCTGTGACCACTGTTTTCATGGCGTTTTGTGTGCCGCCTCTATCCATATGAGTGGTTGCCTTTTGAATGGTTTTAAGAGAACCTTTACCATTGGGAAATATCAACATTGGATGGCGATGCCTTTTCCAGAGTTCACGCAACCCCTCATAAGTGAGATCGGGCAGAGGTACCAACCGATCTTTATGCCCTTTCCCACGGCGGATATGAACTCGTTTGCGCCCGGCATCAATGTCACCCACTTGCAGAGATAATGCTTCTTCCAGACGAAGCCCCATTGAGTAAGTGGTTAATAAAAAAACACGATAGCGCAGTTTTCGTGTTGTCCCAATGATTCGCTCTATTTCAACAGGGGTAAGAATATCAGGTATTGTGTGGATCTTTGGCGGTTTTATAATATTAACCCATTGCCAATCCCGATTGAGTACGTGCCGCCAAAAAAATTGCAGGCCATTTCGATCTACTTTGACAGTGCTCCAGGAATGGGTATCAACCAGTGTTCCAAAATAGAGCTCTAATTGTTCCGGGGTCAGTTGATCCGGACAGCAATCAAAATGTTCGCTAATTCGGCGGACCGCCCGAGAATAGGCATCAATGGTTTTTTGACCTTTGCCCTGAAGTTTGAGTAATCTCAGGTGACGTTGATAGAGTTTTTTAAATCGATTTGCTTCTGCCAGCTTCATAATGTATACTCCTTTTTTATAAATGCCCTGAATTGGACAGATAAGGGGAGTATACACTATTTTTTGTTTTTTTCGCCGCGTAGCGGCTTCGTTCAACAAATCAGTTAACACCGACCGGGCTTACGTCGCGATTTTATGTAAGTATGTATGGAATTGAAATTTATTATAAATTGATAGTTATTCGAGTATGACGCCAGGCGGGTTACTTCTACGTTCGCCACAAAATTAATATTTAAAAGGAGACTTCATGGATCCAGATAAAATAATGGATGGTTTGTCAAAAGAATTAACTTCTACATTGAAAAGAATGTCAAAAGCAAAGGATGTTAATGAAAAAGAGCTTTATAGCCG
>JAYEMW010000388.1:0-9965 GCA_034718555.1 Thermodesulfobacteriota bacterium | reverse complement strand
ATTACACCATTGTACGCTATAAATTACGAGGTCTGCAGATTAACCTTTTCCAAATAATTACTAATTGCACCGTCATATTGCCAGGTAAGTTTAAAAACTTTTCTGGCTAACTTAAAGCGGGTTTCCAAGGTTGTGGTACCATCTTGCCTGATTTCCTCTAATACTTTTGAATAATCTGCTGGATCAATTACAACAGTTACATACTTAAAGTTTTTTGCTGATGACCTAAGCATGGCTGGGCCACCTATATCAATATTCTCTACAGCCTCATCCAATGTGCAGTTCTCTTTTGCCACTGTTTTCTCAAATTGGTAAAGGTTAATGATTACCAGGTCTATACTTTTTATGCCGTGCATTTCCATCATATTAATATCCTGCTCGTTTTCCCTCCGGCCTAACAGCCCACCATGTACCTTTGGGTGAAGAGTCTTAACCCGACCATCCATCATTTCCGGAAATCCGGTATATTCAGATACATCCAATACTTTTACCCCACCATCTCTTAGGGCCTTTGCAGTACCCCCGGTTGATAGTATTTCTATGCCTAATTCCTCTAAAGATCCAGCAAGATCCACTATATTACTTTTATCGGTGACACTGATTATAGCCGTAGATATTTTCTTCATATTATTTCCTCCTGTGTTTAAACGGTTTTATGCCTGAGCCCCTAAGAGTCTGAGCAAAGATGCAAAATTCTACTTTCAATCATACAACAAATAGTATACTATTTAGAAGTAAACATCAATATATGTAGTATATTGCCACAAATCCACAAAGATTATGGAATTATTGCATTGGTTGGCCCGCTTGATATTTGGCGTATTGATATTGTTGAGAAAACCTGTCCATCTATGTATTGTTTTATTAATATTAGTTTTTTTCGTGACTTCGTGTCTCGGTGGAATAGATACCATCTATTTAATTAAAGCGTAAAAAGAACAGGACATTTTGTCAAGATAAATAAGGCCTTGAATTAAGATATAAGCAACGCAATTGCCTGATTAAACTTAGACTTTAAGGTAAATTCATGACAAAAATATATTTAGTAAGACATGGGCAGACCGAGTGGAATAAGGATCTTATGTTCAGAGGAAGAAAGGACATTCCGCTGAACGAAACAGGAAGCAGGGAAGCAGAGGCCATCGCTCATGCCTTGGAAAAGAAAAATATTGATGCAATTTACACAAGCCCTCTAAAACGCTCCATTCAAACCGGGGAGCCAACTGCAAATATTTTTGGCATTAAAAGCGTACCAATTCAGGAATTTATTGACATAGACTATGGCGAATGGGAGGGGCTAACATTCAGTGAGGTGCAAAATAAATACAGGGATCAGTATGCATTATGGGAAAATAAGCCTGAAAAAGTAAGATTTCCTGGCGGCGAAACCCTTGAAGAGGCAAGGAAGAGATCATTCACAGGCTTTAAAAATATTATAAAAAACAACACCGATAAATCAATTCTAATTATCCCCCATAGGGTAATAAACAAGATCCTTTTATGTGCAATTTTAGGTATTGGTAATTCCAACTTCTGGAGGATAAGGCAGGATACAGGCTGCATAAATTTAATAGAATATACCCATAAAATTTTTATCCTGGCCAAAATGAACGACACCTGTCATTTAAAAGGCATAGCTTATGAAACGGCCCAACAAGATTTTTAACAGATAAAGGTTGGGTACCTTAAGAACGATCCCTAAAAATCTTGAGATGAAGGCGGGTTTAACATTTCAATAAGCTCCTCCCTGGAGAAAAATTTCAATGAATTTTGTTTGTTTTCCAATACGACGCTGTCCATTAAATTACGCTTTTTTTCTATTATGGCAGATATCTTTTCCTCTAATGTCCCTAATGTTACAAGTTTAAAGACCTGAACGCCGCGCACCTGCCCAATCCTGTGGACCCTGTCAGTGGCCTGGTCTTCCTTTGCCGCATTCCACCATCGATCGTAATGGATTACAACTGATGCAGATACGAGGTCTATACCTATCCCGCCTGCCTTAAGGCTCCCTAAAAAAATCTTGCAGTTAGTGTCCTCTTTAAATCGGTTAATAATTTCTCCCCTATTCCGACTGGAACCCGTTAAAGTTGCAAAATCTACATTAATGCCTTGCAAATATTTTTCCATAATCTTTATCATATTAAGATACTGACTATATACAACAATTTTTAGGTCACTATCTAAGGATTCAAAAATCAGCTCCTTGAAAAGTTCCCATTTTCCAGACTGAAATTGTTCGAAATCGTCAACACCCTTTACCTGTGCAGGATGATTACATATTTGCTTTAGGAGATTAAGCAAGGCGAATATATGCATATAAGGCACTGGTTTTTTATTATTTTTTAGGGAATCGATTAATCCATACCCCCTGGAGGAAACGGCATCCCTGTATAGTTTTATTTGATCGTCACTTAGTCGGCAGGTTCTGATATCTTCAATTTTATCAGGAAGCTCATCTAAAACCGTCTTTTTTAAGCGACGTAATGTAAACGGTGAGATGAGCTTGCTCAGGACCTTTTGTTCCGGACCTGATGGTATTGATTCTAAAGGTTGCACATAGCGATTAGAAAAATCATCATTACTTCCAAGATACCCTGGTACTGTAAGGTCTAAAAGGGACTTCAGTTCCCATAGAGTATTTTCAATGGGCGTTCCTGTAAGTCCGATTTTTATAGGAGCATTCAGTTTTTTTGCAGCATTATAAGCATGGGTCTCCGGATTTTTAAGGTATTGTATTTCATCAAAAACGACAAATGAAAATGAAAGACATTTAAGCTTTTGAATATCATTTCTGAGAATTCCATAAGAGGTCAAAACAACATTTCCCTCATCAATGCTTTTTTCAAGATTTCGATGGTCTCCATGAAAAACACTGACTTTTAATCCTGGCGCATGGTCTCTAAGTTTTTCCAGCCAGTGACTCAAGACCGTGGTAGGGCAAACAACAAGGAAAGGGTTTTCAACATTTTTATTTTCTCTCAAGGCAACCATTAGGGCCATGATTTGATGGGTTTTCCCAAGGCCCATATCGTCACAAAGTAACCCGCCCAGCCTATTCTCGCACAGGAAATATAGCCAATCTAATCCTATCATTTGATATGGCCGTAAAGATGATTTTATTCCTTTCAAGGATGGTAATTTGTGGGCAGGCTTTCTATGCAGTATCTTTTTTAACGCATGAGCCTTTTTCTCTTCACCGGAAATATTCAAGGGAACGTCATTAGTGTTTTGAAAGTGAAGAAAATCCAGGAGGGAAAGCTTTATCCCCTTGCCTACAGTTCCGGGAGCACCCTTTTTATTGAAATTTTTCACGATTTTGTTAAGGGAATTAAAATAAGTTGATTGGCAATCAACCCATCCATCCGGCGTAGATATATAACGTTGCCCTATTTTTTTTGCCTGCAGAATTTTTTCTAATGAGATGGAGATATTTCCAAACCCATACTCCATGGAAAGCCATAGCCAGTCTCTATCAATAGCCCCAGGTGTTATTTCTATTTTATCGAACTTTTTAAATATCTTCAGATTTTTAACTGAAGACTCTATTATATGCCCACCCTTGAAAAGTTCTTCACCAAATTCTTGCAGGAAATTTGGGATTTGAGACTTTTTAAGAACCATGTTTACCGGAGAAACAAATTTTCTTTTCTTATCCCCAGGTTGCTTCAGCTCGGCTATGATTTTCAACTCCTTTATATATATAAGATTATCATACTGAAACTTCTCCAAATCCTTTCTCTCAAAAAACAGGGCCTCTCCATTTTTTTGAAGAAGCTGAATTATTGGCCGTACCTCCAGATCAAGCTTTGTAGTCATAGACACCTTAAAAAGGGATTTGAGGGGTATGGGATGGATATTCATTCCATGTTGATTGGGCAAATAATCTTTAAAGGCTAATATAATATTTTTCACTCTCTTCCGCGGCACAAGAATCGTGAAAATTCTTTCTCCCTTTAAACCTTTGCATGTTATTGTAAATGTGCCGGAGCTCTCATCAATTGTTGGGTAAAATATGCAGTTATCAGTACCAATTTCCCTGTACCCATGATAGGCGAGCCTGAACCAAAAACTTTCTTCAAGGACCTGTCTGCGGGTTTTAAAACCCATTTTCTCCATAACGCTCTCGTTTTTTGAGGCAGTAAATGTAGATAGTTTATCCAGCAATACACTCCTGTTCGGAACAGAAGTTTTTTCAACCCGGTCTATACGCTCAATGAATCGGGGCAAATCAGGCCCATCAGATATATAATGAAGCATATCTTTACCTTCAGAAGAAAGTACTTTCAGAATTTTTTCGTCCTTACTGCTTGCAAAATGTATACTGACGGATTTCAACGTTTCACTTGGACCATCAGCAAGAAGCGTGGCCAATTTGTGCCAGATACTCGCCTTAAAGTCTTCCTCTAAGGTTTTCCCATTAAGTTGTTTCCGTATGGATTTATGAAGTTCAGTGAGTTTAAGTATATGATGGCATGTCTTTCTTTTGGATGTTGAGCATGTACAGAATCTTTGATCTTCATGACTGTTTTCACCCTTTATAAAAAAGGCCACACCTGGAGATTGATCCAAAGGATCAGGTGCTAATGCCAGGCCATTTCTGTGAAACTCTACCATGTTAAAGTCGGGCAATAATGTGTTTTCGCTACTATGCATACTCCATCAAACCACTGTTGAAATATTTATGCTGTTATGGGGAAAAATCTCTCCCATTGGCAAACCTTTCATGCAATTAATAAATAGTATTGCAAAATGCAAGAGAGAAGTTCAGGTTTTTTAAATTTGTGAAAATAGCTATTTGCCTAAATCATTACATTGCTTAAACTATTAAATATATCAAATTAATCTAAAAAAGTGAAGACACTAAATGAATATCAAGGATTAAAAGTTATTAAAATCAGATATTTTATGGCTATTTGCCTTTGCTGATTTGTGTCTTATCTCCAATAAGACCGTCAAACTAAAATATTCGCCTTAAAACGAGGGTCGCCCTGAATAATGCAATAAGCTGGGGTTATTATCTGTCTGCCATAGCTCTTGACAATAGCTATGCAGATGCTTACTTTTTCATTGTAAAATTTGACAAACCTGTAAATCGTAAAATGCTCATATGTGTCATGCGCACATATGTACTTAAACTACATAAAACTTATTTGTTTACTTTTTATTTTTTGTCAAACCATCAAAACCCACGGTCAAGAAGGGATACTGAGTTATGAATGGCATTGATATCAAAATAGATAATAAAGATGACCGAAAAGAAGGCCATCAAAAAATAGATATGGAAAAAGTTGAAAATTTAATGAAGAACGATAGAGTATTAGCTGGCAAGGATAAAGACAATAAGACTAAAAAACTAAAGGATAAAACCAGACAAGAGTTGCTGAAGAAAATCAAGGAAATTGAGGAAGAATCCGAAAAAAATTATAATCTCTACATGCGCACATATGCAGAGATGGAAAATATAAAAAAAAGGGGAAAAAAAGAGAGAGAAGATTTGGCTAAGTATGCCAACGAATCTCTCATTAAAGACATTCTTCCAGTGATTGATAATCTTGAAAAGGCAATATCTCACGCACAAGAAGGAAGCAATTCGTACGGTCTGCTCGAAGGGGTTGAGCTTACTCTGGATTTAATGAAGAAAACACTAAAAAAAACAGGCATTAAAGAAATCGTGGCAGAAGGTGAACTATTTGATCCTAACTTCCATGAAGCAATTTTGCAGCAAGAAGATAACGAGACTAAGCCAGGCCATATTATCAAGGAATTTCAAAAGGGGTATCTCTTAAACGGACGCCTTATTAGGCCGTCAATGGTTATTGTTGCTCAAGGGAATAAAGACAAGAAAGAAAATTTAGTTTAACAAAAAATATATGCTAAAATACATTTTTTAAGGAGGAAGAAATGGGTAAAATAATTGGAATAGACTTAGGAACGACTAATTCCTGTGTGGCTATTATGGAGGGAGGCGACCCAAAAGTAATTGCCAATGTGGAAGGAAACAGAACTACACCATCTGTTGTTGCTTTCACTGACAGTGGTGAAAGGCTTGTAGGGCAAACTGCAAGGAGACAGGCGATTACTAACCCTGACAATACAATTTACGCCGCTAAAAGATTAATAGGGAGAAAATTCGATTCACCTGAGGTTAAGAGTGACGTTGAGACAACAGCCTATAGTATAGTTAAGGCTAAAAATGGTGATGCCCATATAACCGCCAAAGGCAAGGGTTACAGCCCGGCAGAGATATCATCAATGACCTTACAAAAGATGAGACAAACCGCTGAAGAGCATCTTGGTGAAAAGGTAAATGACGCCGTAATTACCGTTCCCGCCTATTTCAATGACAGTCAAAGACAGGCGACAAAAGATGCCGGAAAGATAGCAGGCTTGAATGTTCAGAGAATCATCAACGAACCTACAGCGGCCGCCCTTGCATATGGCCTGGATAAAAAAAAGGATGAGAAAATTGCCGTGTTTGATCTCGGAGGCGGCACCTTTGATATTTCCATATTAGAGATTGGAGATGGGGTCTTTGAGGTTAAGGCAACAAATGGTAATACCCATTTAGGCGGAGAGGACTTTGATCAAACAATTATAGAATACCTGGCCGATGAATTTAAAAAAGATCAGGGAATTGATCTGAAAAATGACAAGATGGCCTTGCAACGATTAAAAGAGGCATCTGAAAAGGCGAAAATGGAGCTTTCCACTTCAATGGAGACAGACATTAACCTGCCATTTATAACGGCTGATGCAGGTGGACCGAAACACATGAATATAAAGCTAACCAGGGCAAAGCTCGAGACTCTTGTAGAGGATCTGATTAATAAAACAGTGGAACCCTGTAAACTTGCGTTACGTGATTCCAGCCTAAAGACCAGCGATATCAATGAGGTTATTCTGGTTGGCGGGATGACAAGAATGCCGAAGGTTCAGGAAAAGGTAAAGGAAATTTTTGGAAAGGAACCAAATAAGGGCGTAAACCCTGATGAGGTTGTCGCCATCGGTGCAGCCATACAGGGTGGTGTATTAAAGGGCGATGTAAAGGATGTTCTATTACTTGACGTTACACCTCTTTCCCTGGGAATCGAGACCCTTGGCGGAGTCTTTACAAGACTTATCGAGAAAAATACAACCATACCTACGAAAAAAAGTCAGACATTCTCCACGGCAGCGGATAATCAGCCTGCAGTGTCTATCCACGTTCTTCAGGGCGAAAGAGAAATGGCAACATACAATAAAACCCTTGGCCGTTTTGAATTGGTTGGCATTCCGCCGGCTCCAAGGGGTATGCCTCAGATAGAGGTAACGTTTGATATTGACGCAAACGGCATTGTCAATGTGTCTGCCAAGGATTTAGGGACAGGTAAAGAGCAGTCCATTAAGATAACTGCCTCAAGTGGGCTCACCAAGGAAGAAATCGATAAACTTACCAAGGATGCCGAGCTTAATGCAGAGGAAGACAAAAAGAAGAGGGAACTTGTTGATGCCAGAAATTCCGCTGACTCTTTAATCTATTCCACAGAGAAATCACTCAAGGAGGCAGGCGACAAAATTGATGCCGGAACCAAGGGGGAGGTTGAGAGTGCCACCTCCATGCTAAAAAGTGCAATGGAGGGAGAAGACACAGAAGAGATTAAGAAACTTTCAGAGGAACTTACCAAGGCCTCTCATAAAATAGCTGAGGTCTTATATTCTCAGGCCGCCGGATCCCAAGGACAGCCAGGAGCAGAAACAGGCGCAGGCGGGCAAGAATCTGCCACAAAGGATGAGGAGGTTGTAGATGCTGATTTTGAGGAAGTAAAAAATGACGCTAAATAGCATCCATTACTTTAAAAAGGCCATTGCCGCATTAATTGCGGTGATGGCCTTTTTTGTTTTTTCCTGTGAAAGGAGAATAGTCATAAAAGAACCTCCTCTCAAGAAAACAATCCCAGAGAAGCTGGTAGTAGATCACTTCGCCATGGCCGAACATTATTTGAATGAAAAAAATTACGATAAGGCCTTAATGGCTTATGACAGGTACCTGATAAAACTTCCACAAGGAGACAGGGCAAAGGAAGCAAAAATCGGAAAGGCTAATATATATTATAAAAAAGGTGTATTTGGCAAGGCCTTGCCTCTCTTCCTGGATGTTATAGATCAATACCCTACAGAAAGAAGAGCTGAAATTCATTTTTTATTAGCTAAAACATACTTTCATCTGAAAAGATATCCGGAATCGAGGCTATCGGCGTTAAGGTGGCTTGAACTTTATAAATATTATCCGGGAAAAGAGGATTTGTTTTTTCTCTTAGGCCGGAATTTAATTGAATTAAATGAAAATGCGAGAGCTTTTTATTGGTGGCTAAAATCAATTGATTCGTCACTTATTTCACCGGAAAAAAAGGAAAATATAAGTCATAGGCTTTTAGATATCATATTTCAGGCCAAGGAAAGTGAGCTAAAAGAGATGGCTGTCTACGCAAAAGAGAGTGATTTTATCAATCCTATTTACTATCGTCTTTCCATGGATTATCTTTTTTCAGAGAGACTGGATGAGGCCCGTGAAGCGGCAATAAAGGTAGTTAGATCAGCACCGGATGAGGAATGGGCATTTAAGGCCAGGGAAGTGCTAAAAAAAATTGATGAAAGGCTTGAAGCTGACCCTAATGTTATAGGCTGCCTTTTACCATTGAGTGGCCCTTTTAGTATATATGGGCGGGAAGTTCTAAATGGCCTTGAGCTCGGACTTGATGTATTTCAGGAAACTGACGAGCGACTTTCCTTGTTAGAACTGGCAATAAGGGACACACAAGGCAACCCTGAAATAGCCATAAAAGGCTTGAGGGAATTAGCAGAGGATAAAAAGGTAATTATTAATATAGGACCTCTGATCAGCAAGGTAGCCAAAAATGTTGCTGAAAAGGCCCAAGAACTTGGGGTTCCTAATATCACCTTGAGCCAGCAAGAGGATATCACGGAAACAGGAAATATGGTTTTTCAGAACTGCCTTACGCCGGATGATCAGATAAAAAGCCTATCTGATAAAGTTATGTTGGAAATGGGACTGAGGAAATTTGCCATATTATATCCTGCAAATGCATATGGCCGATATTTTATGAATAAATTCTGGGATGAGGTTGAATCCTCAGGTGGAGAAATTACTGCTGTTGAGTCTTATAATACTGAAGAGACGGATTTTGCAATTGAGATAAAAAAGATAGCCGGTCTTTTTTATCCAAGACCTGAATTAGATATGGAAACTGAAAACTTAATAGTGCCACCCAAGGAGACTGATGAATCCGAGGAGGAATTAGAGCCTATTATTGATTTTGATGCCGTATTTATACCTGACAGCTATGAAAGGGTTGCCCTTTTAGCCTCTCAGCTTGCGTATCACGATGTTAAAGGGATAATTCTTTTAGGGACAAGCCTCTGGAACTCTCCAAAACTTATAGAGATGGGTGGTAAATATGTCCGAAGGTCAATATTTCCATCTGGTTTTTTTGCACAAAGTAAAGACCCAAATGTAAAATCTTTTGTTGAACAATACAGGTCTTTCTTTGGAGAAGATCCAGGGTTTCTTGCCGCCATAGGCTACGATACCATAAGAATAATTAAAGAAATCTTAAAGGAAAACAGGGCTAATTTAAGAACAAGAGAAGATTTACGGGCAGCACTAACTGAGAGCAGTACTTTTGATAGTGTTACCGGTCAAATGGTGTTTGATAATCAAAGAAGGGCGAAAAGAACTCCAATCTTGTTGACAATTATTGGAAATCAGTTTTTTCCCGTGCCTTGATATCCTGTTAATCATACCACAGATATTCGTTCACTATAAGTCAACTCCTAAGAGGCTGTCCGAGAATAGTAATTTTTTCTCAAATCGAGGAATGCGAAAAAAATTACCGCAGGTATATGGTTGATATTCCGAGGATAATTTTTTGAGCATGACAAAGAGTTGAGGAAAAAGGACATTC
>JAYEMW010000387.1:0-1950 GCA_034718555.1 Thermodesulfobacteriota bacterium | reverse complement strand
GATCAGGGAAGAAAACAGCAAAATCCTGGCCATCCTTGAGATAACAAACAAACGACTTGATGATGTAAACACACAGCTAACAGATCAAAGCCGTCGAATTGATGAGACTAATAAGCGCATTGATGAGCTTCGCTCAGAGCTTGGGCAACGAATAGATGGCACTAATACCCGCATTGATGACACTAATAAGAGGATTGATGAGCTTCGCTCAGAGCTTGGGCAACGAATAGATGAAATTCACTCTGATCTGATCAACCGTCTTGATGCAAATAATGCCAGGATAGACCGGTTTTTTCAGACTGGTGTCACCAGTAACGAGCATGACAAAGTTGATAAACGTCTGACCCACCTCGAAGAGCAGGTAGATGCTATAAGGCAACAAATAGCAGCCTGATGATTTAATGCCACGGAATACCCCCGCAGTATCAGAATAAATTTTCCTATAATCAGAAGCTTACAAACTCATATTCAGCTATTTTTTGACAGGATTGACCCCGCCATGCGCGGGGCAGGCATGGATTAACATGATAATTTTTCCTGCCTGTGCATCGCAAGCAGACAGGCATCCGGTTAATTTCTTAACCTTGCGCTTGATCCGGACCTCCTTAAGTGAGCAGGTGAATTGCCAAACCGAACGTTGAATACGATTGGGCCTCTTGTGTGCTAACTCCGCTTGTGTCATCCCAAAATTTTCTCGGTAAATTTTCAAGGTATCTCCCTGAGTTGTCGCTTTTCTGATATCTTTGTACCACTCCCTTAATAGGGGTACACGTCAAGGGAAAACATCATTTTAAAAAACGATGAAACTTCAACTTCACTTTCCCATTTACATTTCCCCCCTTTACATTTTGATGGAATAAAAGTAAAAAGTTTATATAAAATAGTACAGCGTAGATACGAAAAGCATTGCTGATGAGGGCTGAATGAGAAAGTAAATGAAGATGTGCCGCAATTGATATCAACCTTCAATCAAAACAGTTTTAAATCTATAATCGAATATGAAACCGGAGGGTATTTTAATGGCCATAAAACCAACCTATGAAGAATTGGAACAAAGGGTTAAGGAGTTAGAAAAGGAAGCCGTTGAGAAAAGGCTGCTGGATGAGCGAATACGACTTCTTTCATCAGCTATAGGGCAAAGCAGTGAAGGTGTAACTGTTGGAAACCTGAATGGCATTATTGAAGGTGAGCACAGGTTCAGGGAGCTATTCAACAATATGAGTAGCGGTGTTGCGGTGTATGAGGCAAAAGATAACGGAAATGATTTTATCTTTAAAGATATTAACCGGGCTGGGGAGCGAATTGAAAATATTAAAAAAGAAAATCTTATAGGCAAAGGGGTGCTTGAGGTATTCCCAGGAATTAAGGAGTTTGGTCTTTTTGATGTTCTTAAGAGGGTTGGGGAGACGGGCAAGCCCGAAAACCATCCTGTCTCCTTGTACAAGGATGAAAAAATCATGGGCTGGAGAGAAAACTATGTCTACAAACTGCCTTCCGGTGAAATTGTTGCTGTCTATGATGACATTACACAACGCAGGCAGGCGGAGAAGGCGCTGAAAAAGAGAATGAATGAACTTGAAATCTTTAATGATGCCGCTGTGGACAGAGAATTAATAATTAACGAATCAAGAAAAGAGATAAATGAATTGCTCAGGAAATTGGGTAAAGAACCAAAATATGAGATCGTAGTGTGAAGACTCGAGTTCAGGGGAGCGAAGCGAAACTGGACTTGAGTCGAAAGGTTTGACCCGTATCTTGCATTCTGAACTCAACCACGATAAATCGGGATGAAGTCCAGTTTGCCTAAATAAAGGAAGAAAAATAAAAATACGAACAAAACTTGGCATTTTTCCAGTTGCTCTATCTATAATAACGATTGCATTGTTATTTATTACCCTGATAATCTCTACTAATATTATTAGAAGCCAGGTAGGAAAACACTTGCTGACA
>JAYEMW010000386.1:0-9980 GCA_034718555.1 Thermodesulfobacteriota bacterium | reverse complement strand
AGGTTATTCGTCGCGGCAAGGCGCTGGAATACTTCTCGCGCCACTACGGCAAGGTCTACAAGGATGAAGGCGTGCCTATAAACGTTCTCGAAGCTCTCGTCGGTATCAACCAGCTTCTGGACGAGGAGGCAGGCGGCGTCAAGGAACCGCCGCCGCACAACGCCGAGCCCTTCACCCGAATGTTCCTGCGCCTGTTCGACGGCAAGGCCGAGCTCGCGCGCGATCAGATGCAGAAATTCCTGCGGGGAACCGGAAGCGCCCCGTCCGACTATGTAAATCGTGGATGGTGTTTTGAGAAGAAAAAAATATTTTATCTCACACCTCCGCTTGAGATAGCCCTTGCATGGATTGGCAAGCATCGAAGGGGCATGAACAGCGACTATGACCAGGCCGCGTTCCTTATTGGAGCCTGTTTCGAGGGCAGCGGAATTAACGCCAGCGAGACTCTGAATAACCCAAACTTCAAGCCGCATCCGGCGCTCTCCGCGCTCCTGACCTGGCATAGGACGCATGGTGCAACAAACCAGATTCGCAATGCTGCTGCAATTTCTTTCAGCCTCTATCGGACTTGGGAGAGCAAGCATCAAACGCCGAAATACAAGCAACTATCTCTTTTCTTTTCCGAGGAGGATGAATAATGGTATTTACTCGTGTAGATGATGTCTGGATGCGACGTGGTTTCACACTCCTCTGGGGTCTCAAAACACTTGCGCATGTGGCACAACCTTCACAAGTGGTTTCCGTGCGAGAGTTTTTCGCCATGGTGAACGACTGGCCTGAAGACCTTCCTGCGTCCTGCGGTGACGCGCTGGTGGTTTCCGGATTTGAGGGATGCCTGGACGTCTTGTCCGGGCAAGACGCGGAGCGCTGGATCGAAAATGACCTGAAAGAAGCAATTCTCTCATTCCAGGATGAGTACGAAGGGCAGGCTGGACTCATTTTCTGGGTTCCGTCCGGCCGCAATCGCATTTCGATGAAAGGGGTGAGCGAAGAATACTACTGGCAGCATAACGCATCCGGATCGGTTTGGGGACTGCATATCGGTCGCCTACTCTGGTCCGGGGCGGAAAATGAAGTGGAACGTCTTCTCGACAGCGAAGACAGTGCCGCGGACTATGACAGCAAGGGATGGGTCGGACTGCATCATCCGAGGATCAGCTAATGTCGATACAAACCTTCCAGCCTGGCCAACAGGTCACCCATGCTGATTTTGGAGAAGGCGTTGTAATTGCTCCAGCCGCTGAAGGATACCTGCGGGTATTTTTTCCTTCGGGCGAACGCCAGGTCTACCAGGAAGCCCTGCTCCCGGTTTTATCAAAAGCAGAGCGGATAATTGCAAACGTTGAAGGGTCATATAAACGTCTGCGCTTGGCGTGGCTTCATTTTGAAGCTTTTTCACTGCCCCTGATTGAAAATGCCGCAGCACTTACAGCCGCGCGAATCGATCTCCTACCTCATCAGATTGTCCTAACGCATCGTATCGCAACGGCTTTCCCACGGCGATTCCTGGTGGCTGATGAAGTAGGCCTGGGCAAGACCATTGAGGCTGCTCTCATGCTTAGGGAACTTGCGAGCCGAGGTGAATTGAACCGTGTGCTTATTGTCGTTCCTGCCGGCCTGATCAACAATTGGCACCGAGAGTTGAATGAGGTCTTCAACCTGAATTTCGAGGTGTTTGGCAGTGAGGGCGATGTCACCGACCGCAAATCAAATGCTTTCGCCAAACACGACAGGCTTATTGCCAGTGTAGACACCCTCAAACGCCGGGCACGGGTCCGACGACTGATGGATGCTCCCTCCTGGGACCTTGTGGTTTTCGACGAGGCCCATCATCTTTCAGCATACCGTTCCGGCAACAAAGTTTGGAAAACAGAAAACTATAAACTCGCTGAGGCGCTCCGAGGTCATTCCCGCGATTTAATTCTACTTTCTGGCACGCCGCATCAGGGCGATCATTTCCGTTTCTGGATGTTGATTCAGCTTCTCAATCCAACACTTTTTGCTGATTCAAATGAAATGATCGATCAGCGTCACCGGCTAAACGCGGTAGTATTTCGGCGCACCAAGGCCGACGCATGCACACCTGCCGGATCGCCGCTCTTTGCGCGTCGCTGGGTCCACACCGAGTCTTTCACAATGTCCGACGAGGAGAGGGCTTTCTACGGAAAGCTTCGGGAATATCTGAGGGACGGCTTTGCCCTCGCCAAAAAGCAGGGCAACAAAGGACGGGCCCTTGGCTTCGTCATGACGATCTTCCAAAAGATTGCAGCCTCAAGTTTTGCAGCGGTACGCAGCACCTTGCGCAAGCGTTTGTTAATGCTAACGATCCACGAGGCGATCCTGCGGGATCAGGCATTGGATATCGACGGGCATTCATCTCTCATGGAGGAAGCTCGAAAACTAATTCATGAAGAAATGCGACTTGCACAGGATGCTGTCGGAAAGAGCGAAGCTGACCGAATACTCGCGGACTGCAAATTGCGCCTTGTAAAGAAGCTGGATGAAGACAAGCTATCAATGCCGGCGGCTTCGGAGACATCCGAAATCTTCGGAGCAGAAGGCGAAGAGATGGCTACCATGGCAGTTGCATTGGCGTTGCCCGAAGAACGATTGAGGATTGTCGATCTCCTGGCTGCTTTCCCCCAATCCCGTGAGACCAAAATAGACAAGTTACTTCGGGGGCTTGGTGCACTGTGGAACCAAAACTCAAAGGAAAGAGTGGTCATTTTCACTACCTATCTGGCGACTGTAGATTTGCTGAAAAAGGAAATCGAGACTACATATCCAGGACAAGGCGTTGTTGTCCTTCGTGGCGGAGACCATGGAGCAAAGGTGGCAGCCGAAAAAAGATTCAAAAGAACTGAAGGCCCAAAGGTACTTGTTTGCACCGCCGCGGGACGGGAAGGTATCAACCTCCAGTACGCACGTGTCCTTTTCAACTTCGATCTGCCCTGGAACCCGATGGATGTGGAACAACGTATCGGCCGAATCCACCGCTATGGTCAGCGGGATACGGCGCAGGTTTATAACTTGATCCTCTCAGACACTATCGAAGGAAAGATTTTTCTTCTCTTAAACGACAAGCTACTTGAAATAGCCCGGACCCTGGGGAAAATGGACGAGCACGGAAATGTCACCGAAGATCTGCGGTCACAAATCCTCGGGCAACTATCCGAGAGACTCAGTTATGATCAACTGTATCGGGATGCCCTATCCGATCCGGAATTGAAACGAACCAGGCAAGAACTTGAAGCCGCCATGGCCAACGCCGATGAGGCGCGTAAGGTGGTCTTCGAGCTGTTCCAGGATCTCGATCGTTTCAGCCTCGACGACTACAAGCCGTTTTCCGATATAGAAGAGAGTAAGAAGCGCTTGATCAACTTCCTGAAGGTTGCTCTGGAGCAGCAAGGCGGCGGAATTCGTCCCTTGGAAGGTGGACAATTTTCGATTGTCACCGGCAACGGCACACCAGAACGGATCGGAACCATGGACCGGGAGCTTGCCAGGGCGGATGATACCGTGGACCTCATCGGCATAGATCATCCCTTGGTAAGCGAGTTGCTCAATCGCTGTCGTAGTCTGTCGCCCGAAAGCATTGGTACGGCTGTTTCCGATGGCCGTAAAAAACCGTGCTCGTTGTCTATCTGGCTAGTTCGAGAGCATGTCAGGGAATCAGAGCAGAAAATTCACTTGGTTCCCTTGGCCGTGGACGGCACAGGCCAACGCGTACCTTTGATTGAGAAGCGATATCCGGCATTGTTCCATCGCCCACCCGCCCGTTCGGGTTTGTCGATAGAAGAAAGACGTCATATGCTCAAAAGCGTTATCGAGCCGATGCTGCAGCGGGAACTCCAGCATCGCGGAATCGCATCGGAGACGGGGGGATACTCCGTGGAAATGGTCGGCTGGGTGGAGGTGTCATAGTGTATTGTAGTGTGACCGACTGGACGCGGGGGACGAACTGGACGCAGGGGATGTGGACGCAGAGGACGGGAATAATTGATGCCTGAACGGAAAGCCAGTTCAGGCACGATTTTAGATTTTGCCCGCCTGCCGTCCGTCTGGCAGGGATTGCGGATTTTGGATTAAAAAACAACGTAATTTCAAAACATTGAAGATTTAAGGCCAAAACTTGAAAACTATATTTCGAGGTTTTCGTTCAGACACTACATATACTTTTTATGATAGTCTTTTAATGACAAAGAGCAGGCCCAAAGGCCTGCTCTTTCAGTTTGATTTCCTGGTTGGGTATGTCGGTTAGAATCACGGAAGCTCTTTAATCTTATTGAGTAATGCATTTCTAATTTGCTTAATTAGATGATGCTTAACAGGATCGTGTGGCTCCTCAATTTCAAGATTATTCATAAAATCGGTAAATAATTTCTCAATGGATTTTGTAAAGTAAGAAGGTGTGATCTTTGTATCCTTAACAATTTTTGTCATTTGGTCAATGAGATCCTGCAACTGATTATATGGGGGGCCGGCTTTTACAGGGGCTTTGTCTTCAAACATTCCGTATTGTGAGTAGGTGGAGGCCTCTTCATAAACTACATGCTCCAAGGTAATTACACTTTGGTATCTATAATCGGCATCTACAGCGGAGATGGATTCAAGATCCAGAATTTTAGCCGCCTTCTTTGCCCCTTTTAAAACATCGCCGTCTCTCAACATTTTGGTCATTATTTTGTCGATGCTTTTCAAGGCTTTTCTAACATCTTCCAGTTCCTGATCATTCAAATCACCTTGCACGGTTATTGATAGTTCATATTCTCGGCTGGAAGCTGAAAGCTCTCCATGAGAGGTTGCAATTTGCTTACTAAAGACTGGGCCGTCTTGCTCTTGGGAAAATAATCTTTGCTGGTAAAGGGAACTGTAACTTGCGTATAAAGACCGGGAGTTTTGTCCATATGAAATCGTCACCCTATCACCATCATCCGTAAACAGGGTAATATCTTTATTAAGATTTGTTGATGACGTAATCTGTGTCGCCTCTTGGAGGCTAAACATTCGATTCTCTCCCTTTAAATCCCAGGAGAGAAATTTTTGTTCGTGACTATTTGAAGGGATAATATTCATTCCAGCTATTCCTCCTGTTCTTGGTCAATTTATTTACTGCTATCGGCTATTTCCTGAGAATCCTTTAGAAAAAACTGTCAGGGTGCAGGAGGTCATTATAAACGATTTTTAACATCACTGGTTTTTCCGCCTGCTTTTAAAACACGACCTCAAGCACATTGTCCACCTACGGCCCGCACTGGGTGAAGACATCAGGAGTTGTTGTGTAGATGATAGAGTCGGTTGTCCCTACAACGGCAGATGTATCGCTCGTATCGTAGGTATTTGTCTCAGTAGAAACCGTAATCTGGGCACTGTTATCAGGAACTGCATCCGTATCTGTTTCTATATTACAGCCCAGCCCACCAAATTCATCAATCTTAAAGATCCAGACGTCCCCGTTTCGGTCATGGCCCCAATCATCGCTATCGCCAGATATTGCATATCCGCCATCTACGGTGGGCACTACTGCATAAGCCCATTCGTCACCGTGGAATTCATAGTCGTCATACTCATACGTAATAGTATAAGCCTTCTGCCAGTCTATTACTCCGGCATCAGTGAGCTTTACAACCCAGGCATCATAAGAATCCACGCCAAACGACAGGGTCCAGCCGGTCATGATGTACCCGTGGTCTTGCGTGACTGCAAGGTCTTGTAGTGTATCGGTCTGCACGCAGCCATAGGTGTACTGCCAGAGCAGGTCGCCATTTGCATCCACCTTGAACACCCAGAAATCATTTTTCCCTGCTCCAAATGACTCTGTCCGTGCGCCAATTACATACCCACCGTCATCTGCAATCTTAATTGATTGCGGCATCTCAAGCCCTGAACCTCCATAGGTCTTCTCCCATTCAACTACTCCGGAATTGTCCAGCTTGACCACCCAGGCATCTCTGCCTCCTGCGCCGAATGACTGGGTATCTGCAACCATAACATATCCGTCAGGATTATCAGTCATCTTCCTCATCTTCATACTCATCGTCTAAAAACTCAGCTTCCATCATGCCCAAGGCTTCGTGTACAGCATCGATTATTTCGTCATCCTGTGAATTAAGGAGATCTCCCAGGGGGGCAATTGCCTCGGGGAGGCCAATATTCATAGCGGCATCAATTGCGGCGAGAATCAGCGAATTATCCTCACTTTCAAGGGACGACAGCAGTTGAGCAATGTGCGGCCATGCTTCCTCTACCTGCTGGTTGCCGGCAGCATACACCGCCTGATAGTGGATATCCGGATTGTCACTCTTCAGTGCTTCTAATATTTGTGGTTTGAAACCCTTAATGAAACTCATGCAGAATACGGCCGTAAGTCGCCACTCCTCAGTGTCACTTTGATATGCATCACGAACCGCTTCCTGGTGCCAGGCCTGGGGAGCTCGGACTGAGCCCTCAAGAATGCGTCTCCGTACCTCTTTTGGGACACTGTTGTCATGATATATTTTATTGAGCGATGCCTGAATCATTTGAAAAACCTCTTCAGACAACAAAATGTCATCCGGGTCATCGAATTCTGAAAAGTAAGCATGTTCAAACGCCGGCCCCAGGGCAATAGCAGCACTGGACCTAAGTTCTTCCGCTTCATCGCTATTTCCCAACACTGTTAGTAAAGATTTGGCGAGTTCGTCATTGATCACCACGAAATTGCCGGCCATTTCAGCCGCCAACAACCGGTCCGGAAAATCGGCATCCTTGTCGTTAAGAACATTAAGAAACATTTCACCTGCCTCTGCCGGCCATTCCCATGGCGCCATATCATAGATTTCTTTCAGATTCATTTTATTATCTCCTTATAGTTAAAGTTTAAAAAGTGACACACTCGCACACTAAAGGCACCTTCTTTTATATTCGCCTCTCTTTTATCACATATTTCTTATATAATCTTCACTATTATTTTTTATTTACAAGGGGTATATTAAATGAACTACCCAGCAGCAGAGCTGCGAGGTATTAAAATGAATTTTCATTTAACCTCCCGCCGCCGCAGAGCATCGAGGAATTTATTGATTCATTAAAAGTACCAGGTAACCACTCCGTAGAGGCGATACGGAGGGGAGGTGGTGCGCTGTGTGGCGGGGTCCGTTATTCCGCCGTACTCGGTGTTATCGCTTCCAAGGGGGATGTCCGCGCCGATTAAGACCTGCAGGGACTGGAGGGCGTCCCAGGTCACCCTGGGCTGGGAGAGAAGGGAGCCGTCCGAGATATTGCCTATCATTGAGAGGTAGAGATTCACCAGAGGGTGGTACTCAAAACGAAGCTGACCGGTGGCATACCACTTGCCTGTGGTGAAAAGCTCACCCCGGGTGACCCGCTCTACCAGAGAGGGATCTTTCAGGGCATCCCTTGGGTCTCTCACTCCCAGGCCGTTGTAGTAAAGTTCCACCAGGCCGTACCAGTTTTTCTTTCCGAGGACCCAGGAGTAATCCAGGTTGACTACTGCAGTAAAATAGCCTGACCTGTCCGCCTCCTCCCGGAGAAAGATGTAGAGGGCGTCGGCCCGCCATGCTGCTCCGCCCAGGTACCCGGAGCCGCCGGCTCCGATAACGGTCTCATCGTAATGCCGAGCCGCCAGGAACTCCCACTCCGCTGTCAGGGCCTGCAGCCGGACCTTCGCGGCAATGGAGGATTGATCGGTTTCAATGTCCCCGGTTTCCCGATCCCGGCGGGGCACGTACACCACCTGAAGATCCGTCATCCATCTTCCAAAGGTCTGAAAGAGAACCATGTCGGTTCCGATTTTGTAGTCCCGGACCACGTCCGTGGGGGCAAAGGGGTTGAGCAGGTCGGCAGGATTGAAGACCAGACCGTTGCCCCAGGAGAGGGCCTGCCGCCCCAGGCGGACAGTAGCCCGGTCTCCTTCCCAGGAGGCCACCATCCGGTCGATCCGGTGGTAATATACCCAGGCCTTTTCCTCCCCTTCCACGCTGGTGAGGTTGAAAAAACGGGTCTCGTCCGTGGGTGCCGGTGCAAGTAACATAGAGGAACCGGGAGCCACCGGGGAAAGCTGGTTCAATGCATCCCGTGCATCACCCCCGGAGATTCCAGCCTCGTAGTGGACTTCAATGGTTATGGGCGAGTCAAAGGCTACAAGACCCTTGATACGAAAGTCAGCACCCCAGTCCGCATAGACGCTATCTTTTCCCGAAAGGGCGATGATGTGACTGTCGTCATACATAGAAAGGCTGCCCTGCACCCGGAGATGACCGCCCCACCGGGTTTCTACTCCATTGGAGAGAGAGGGGACAAAGATCACACATGCGATTGCAATCAGCCGGAATATCATGACTCTTTTCTCCGATCATCGGCCACCAGGCCGTCGCGGATATAGATAATTCTCCGGGCATGCTCCATGACCATGGCATCGTGGGTGGAGAAAATAAAGGTTACTGCCTTTTCCCGGTTCATGGTCTTCATAAGTTCCAAAAGCTTTTCACCGTTCTTCGAGTCCAGGTTGGCCGTTGGTTCGTCCGCCAGAACAATGGAGGGATCGGACACGATGGCCCTGGCCACGGCGACTCGCTGCTGCTGGCCCCCGGAAAGCTCCGCGGGTTTGCGATCGTGCATGCCGGAAAGTCCCACCTCGTCCAGCATGGCCCGGACCCTCTTTTTCCGTTCCGCTTTCTCCACTCCTTGAAGCCGTAAAATATACTCCACGTTTTCCGAGGCCGTAAGTACGGGTATAAGGTTGTAGGCCTGAAAAACAAAGCCAATCCGTCTCAGCCGGAGATCTGCCAGATCCCCGCTCTTCATCTGCCGGTAATTCCGGCTGTCCACAATGATCTCCCCCTTGTCGGGCAGGTCCAGCCCGCCGATCATGTTAAGAAGCGTTGTCTTGCCTGATCCCGAAGGCCCGGCCAGGGCCGTGAATTCACCCCTTTCCACGGATACCGTGATACCGGAAAGGGCGGTTACAGTCACATCCCCCTGGCGGTAGCTTTTTTCCACATCCATCACACTTACGCTCGCCATAATCTTCTCCTTGTGCTGTTCAAAAGCCCTCACCCGATTTAATTTTCCTCGTGGCTCAGGGCCGTTTTTGTCCCACATGTTTCCCGGCATGCTTCAATCATCGGACGCCGAGCCCACTGCCTTTAAACATGCCGCATGGTCTCCACCGGTGTAAACCGTGCCGCCTTTACCGCCGGGTAGATTCCCACCACAAGTCCCAGGATTAATACCGTGAGGTTGGCGGTCAAAAGATCGCCTGCGGTCACCACCGGCAGGATAACCCGGCTGATCCCCCACATGTCCACACCTTCGGAAAAGGCGGAGAGATCAATGCCTGTACGGGAGAGTAAATGAACCCCAACCAGCGCCACCAGGTTCCCCATACCCATACCCACGGCCAAAAGAAATAGGGTCTCCCTCACTACCATTCGGAAAATCCGTACGGGCCTCATTCCCAGTGCCTTTAAAAGCCCAAACTCCCGCATACGCTCATAAACGGCCATGAGCACTGTGTTGACGATCCCGAAGCCCATGGCCACGAAAACCACCAGGTACCAGATGTATAGAAAGACATCGAACATCTCCAGGTAGGCGCTCATGGCAGGAAGCACCTGCCGCCAGTCTTCGGCGATCACCCCCCTCCCTGCAAGCCGTTCGTTCAGGGATTCCGTCAGTGGCGAAAGATCCGTGTCTGCCATTCGGTCCCCGGGAAGAGTGATGCCTATCTCCGTGGCATCATCTCCCAGTTTGAGCATCTTCCGAGCCGCCCGCAGGGGCACGAAGACAAAGATTTTTTCCGTGTCCGCCATCTGTGATCGGTAGATGCCCCGGATGCGGAAGGCCCTGGAGGCGATCTCACCGTCTGCCCCCTGGCTCATCAGCACCACCTTGCTGTTGATACGAGTACCCAGTTTTTCCAGAAGAGCCCTGCCAATGACAATGCCGTTTTTGTCGTCATTGGTAAAAAATTTTCCATC
>JAYEMW010000385.1:0-1951 GCA_034718555.1 Thermodesulfobacteriota bacterium | reverse complement strand
CCTTTTTTGGAGTTTGTTCTTAACCTCAACTACTAAAACTGTATCACTGTTTACTGCAACAATATCATATTCAGCAGTACCTTTTTTCTTCAGGTTTCTTTTGATATTTCCAAAGATCATATCCCTATCTTTAAAAAGGTATTTAATGTTTCTGTAAAAAAGATCTTCCGCCACCTCTCCCTGCACAAGGCCAAGGTCTCCAAGTTGTCTTCCAACCCTGTCGAGTCTTTCAATGGTTTTTCATAGGGATTCTTTGAGATCAAGTATCTGCTTATCTGTATAAAGAATCTGCTCATCTGTTTTCTTTTGGGATTCTTTGAGTTCAGAAGTCCCCTTAAGGAGCATTTCTATGCCTCTTTCAATTCTGTCAAGTCGTGTTTCTTTTGGTTTCTGTTTTTCCATTTTACGTATTTGGTTTATTAATTATGCCTATACCAAATAATCTCCTAAAATTACTGATTTGCCAAGGGGAAATAAAACGTCTATGATTTTATGCTATGCTGTACAGATTGCATTTGATACGTATTACCCACGCCATGAAAAGCGAGAATAGATGCCCCGGTGCATTGTATCATGTGATTTCCGAAGGCAAACGGCCTGATCTTTCCGGTGGTGGATTGTTAAGGAGTATCGGTGGTTGGATTGCTCTCAAATACTTCGGAAAGGCACAATCAGAGTTAAGGGAGATAAACGTAATCTATGTGACAGTGACGTTGTGGAAAATGTTCTTAGCTCAGCCGAAGAAGAACTTGAACAGACACTCCTGATTGACACTCAAAGCCAGGGGCTATGATTTTGATCGGGTGACGGAGCGGGTTGCCGAAGCTATGTCCATGACAATTGAAAAAGTAACGGTCTATGGGAAAGCACCGCAAACAGTTAAAGCTCGGGTGCTTTTATGTTTTTGGGCGCATCGAAAGCTTGGGATGACAACCATTGAGATCGGGAAAAGGCTTCATTTAAGCCAATCAGCAATAAGTCGTTTATCCATAAGAGGTGAAGCAATTGCAAGAGAAAATCGGTTTGAGCTGATTGAGCATAACGCATGAAATCTAAACGTCCCTTATGTTGCCACCTTATGTGCCACGGTTGAATAGGAAAAAGAAATACAACAGGGTAAAAATTTAACCTGGCAAACTATGACTACCGTAAATTTAACGGGGTACCCCGATAAAAGCAAGAAAGATTTCGGACCTGTTTTTAACTCGCCGATCATAATACGGAAGACGGCATTTCATCTTCCGGAAGCGGAGGGGTATCCGGGACTACGGATTCCAACAACTCCAAAGCTTCTTTACTAGAAGGAGCCGGTTTGATACGGTTTTTGAGTTGCTTGACCGCTTCTTTATAAGTGACGTCTTTTGTGAGTGTATAAAGAATATACTGATTGATCGACATCTTGTTGCGTGACGACTCTTCCTCTATTTTATTCCTCAACTCTTCTGGAAGACGCAATGTATATGTTGCTCTCATGACTTATCCCTCCATATTTTGAAAAATTCGCCGGCCGTCATCACTCTAATCCCATAAGGGATGAGACTGGGTAGTGGAAAATGCTTTTTATTAAAAGTAACAATATGGGTGCAGCCTCCGGAAACGGCACATTCAAGCATTTTATCATCAGTTAAATCAACGAGGATAGGCCTTATTTCAACTGGCTCCCACACAGGTTCTGCCATAGCGAACAGAGCATCCAATATTTTTTCACAGTCTTTTTTTGAGACCCTCAAGAAACTCTCTTCGATTTTTTGATTTATCTTACCCTCATATTCAAGTGCGACCAAAGGAGAAATCGCAAAGGCAAGTTTGCTCGATAATGCTACTTTTAATAATTGATAGGAGGCTCCCCTTTTTGAGTAGAGGCCGGAAATAATGACATTAGTATCAAAGACAATTTTCATGACGTCCTATATGATATCACATAGAACGACGTTGTCAAGTCACTATTGCC
>JAYEMW010000384.1:7045-9991 GCA_034718555.1 Thermodesulfobacteriota bacterium | reverse complement strand
GCCTTTAATATAGACTCGCATATTTCCCTTACAGCCCCCTTTCCCCCTTTTGCTGATGTAACCATATCTACATTTTTGCGGACTATTTCATGGGCATCAGCTACAGCTATAGATAGGCCAACCTTTTTTAGGGCTGGAAGGTCAAGCAGGTCATCTCCTACAAAGGCAGTTTCTTGGGGTGGCAGCCTTGTCTGCTCAAATATTGTATCAAGCGCAACGGCTTTGTCCCGAACCCCATCGAATATTAGTGAAATGCCCAGGTTATGACACCTGTGATAGACGGCTTTTGAGCTTCTACCAGTAACAATTCCAACATTGATTCCTGAATCTAAGAGCATTCTAATGCCCAACCCATCCTTTACATTAAATGCCTTTATTTCTGCTCCGCTGTCATTATAAACTATGCTGCCGTCTGTAAGGACTCCGTCCACATCGAGAAGCAGCATCTTGACACGCTTTAATTTGGCTATGTCCACAGGAACGCCCCCTTAATGAGTTTGCGTGTATACTTTCAATAAATTCTACTCAAACGGTCAATATGTTACAAAAAATGATAGCCTGAGGCAACCGTAAAGATTGCAAACCCGTAAAAAGTCTTCAAGCCCACCACCCCCGCGAAAGCTGGGATCCGTTCCAGCAGCGGAGGGATTGATTTTCCTGGATTCCTGATTTCGCAGGAATGACGAAAACGGATAATTTTCGAATTTTTACGAGATTGTCAAGGTTATCTGTGATATATTATTACAAAAAGGAGAAGGTGAATAGAGATAATGATTTGAAATTTGTTTCTTGAAAGTTTATAAGTATGAAAAATGACAATTTTTTTTGAAATTGAAACAGATAAGGGCGAAATAGAACGTCAGAAACAAGGGGCCAGGAAACTTAGAAAATCAGCCTGGTGGCAAAGAAAAATCTCCAGGGGAAGATGTTATTACTGTGGCCGTAGTGTTGAGAAAAATGAATTAACAATGGATCATATTGTGCCTCTTGTAAGGGGCGGAAAAAGCACTAAAGGCAACATAGTTCCTGCCTGTAAGGAATGCAACAATAAAAAAAAATATTTTTTGCCTGTTGAGTGGGATGAATATATGAAAAACTTTACCAATAAAGAGCCTGCAATTTCTTAACAATCAACCTTGTGGCAAATTATGTTTTTTATATAAATCTTAGTCTATAAACAGTTTATGGAGGCTGTGCAAGAAAAACCTGTTCTCGGACAGCCTCTTATGGCAAATACCAGGGAGGGGCAATGGAAAAGATAATTCGAATAGACATGACTAATCTGAATGTTAAGGTGGAAGATTCTCCAAGGGAATACAAGCTGCTCGGGGGAAGAGGACTTAGCGCCAGGATTCTTAATGCAGAGGTTCCGGCAACGATTCATCCTTTAAGCAGTAAAAATAAATTAGTGGTGGCGCCTGGACTTTTGGCCGGCACTATGGCGCCATCCTTCGGCAGAATCTCAATGGGCGCAAAAAGTCCATTGACCGGCACCATTAAGGAGTCTAACGCCGGCGGCACTGCCGGACAAAAGCTTGATATGCTTAACATTAAGGCCATTATTATAGAGGGAAAACCAAGGGAGAAGAAAACATATATTTTATTTATTGATCCTAAAGGGGCGCAGATAATACCAGCGCCGGAGCTGTCAGGGGATATGAATTACGACCTTGTTAGACGTTTAAGGGATAGGCATGGGAAAGACATAGGGGTGATATCCATAGGTCCTGCCGGTGAAGAAAAAATGACTGCGTCAACAATTGCAGTAACTGATCAGGATGGCAGACCGTCTCGCCATGCTGCACGGGGCGGACTTGGCGCTGTTGCAGGATCAAAGGGCATTAAGGCAATTGTTATTAATGCTAAAGGCGCGGAACATGTAGAAATTAAAAACAAAGAACTCTTTAAGGCAACAGTCCGGGATTTAATAGAGACCTTAAAGCAGGACAAAGGCGTGCAAGGCACTTCTAAACTCGGAACGCCCGCTGGAATCAAATTCTTAAGCAAGCTTGGCAGTATGCCAAGCTGGAATTATCACGGTGGCGCAGTAAAGAACATTGAAAATATTTTTGGTGACGCCATCTCTAAAACAAATCAAAGCAGGGGCGGCAAAATGCATGGCTGCATGCCGGGCTGCGTTGTTCAATGTTCTATAGTTTTTAATGGAAGTGACAAAAAGCACCTAACCTCTGCACTGGAATATGAAACACTGGCTATGCTTGGAACTAATCTCGGCATTGCAAATCTTGATGCAATTGCTCAAATGGACAGGTTGTGCGATGATCTTGGCGTAGACACCATTGAAACAGGAAGCGCTATAGCCCAGTTAATGGAAGCAGGCATTATACAATTTGGCGATGAAGAAAAAGTTATAAAGACATTAGAAGGCTTGGGGAATGGAGACCATATCAGCAGAATCATTGGCCAGGGGTGCGCATTTACAGCCCAGTTCTTAGGACTTGACAGGGTTCCTGTTTCCAAAGGCCAGGCCTTTCCAGCCCATGATCCAAGGGCATGTAAAGCAGTGGGAGTAACTTACAGCACGTCACCAATGGGGGCAGACCATACGGCAGGGATTGATTATACGGATTCCCTTTCACCCGAGGGCCAGGTGAAACGGTCCCTTGATATACAAATACTGAGCGCTGCTATTGATACTGTTGGTTATTGCATGCTTGCCCTTCCTTCAAAGGGATCCCTCATTTATGACATAATAGCGAAATTGATTAACGGTAGATACGGAACCGGCCTCAGCAAAGAAGATATCTTGAACATTGGCAGAAACACAATAAAAGAGGAACTGTCCTTTAACCATTCAGCCGGGTGGACGGATATCCAGAACCGATTGCCTGAGTTTATGAAAACAGAAAAGCTTCCTCCCCATGATGTGGTTTTTGACGTGCCTCAGGATGAAATTGACTCTATTTTTGATTAAACAGTTATGCC
>JAYEMW010000384.1:0-6945 GCA_034718555.1 Thermodesulfobacteriota bacterium | reverse complement strand
CCGGGTGGACGGATATCCAGAACCGATTGCCTGAGTTTATGAAAACAGAAAAGCTTCCTCCCCATGATGTGGTTTTTGACGTGCCTCAGGATGAAATTGACTCTATTTTTGATTAAACAGTTATGCCAGGTGTATTTTTTCAAGTTTCTGTATCCTGAATTAGGCAAAAAATACATGTCTTTCTAAAATACAGACCTCGTAATTTATAGCGTATACTGGTGTAATGTTTTGGACATAAATCTCTATTTCCAATCCAGGAGTTGGGTTCAAAGGTTCACGGTTCAGAGGTTGAGCTCTCTTGGTATTAAACCAATGAAATCAATTCCAAAGAAAACATTGCGAAGCAGCTAACCCTGAACTTTGAATCCCGCTTTCAGCGGGAAACCCTGAACCCAGACCGAGCTGATGTCAAATTAATTTGCAATCCCGCGGGATATAAAGGTTTGGAACCATTTGTATTATGTTGAATAACGAGGTCTGTAAGAGGGGAGAAGACAGCAAAAGAAAGGGATCTTAAATTGTTATAAATATGAAGTTGTTATCTCATGTACGTTTCTCCCATACTGCGAGCACCGAGCCTTGAAAAACCACCTGCTTTGATGCGGGGCATGGCCTTTCAAAAACCGCCAAGCTGCTGGCGGTCAGGTGGACTGATTGGTTATAGCGTAGATCTGCTTTTAACGATCTTAAACAATTGCTTCTATGTCTATGACAAGTCCGTCTTTGACCTTTTGATAATATACAATTTTTGCTTCAATATGTTCACTTAAGCTGTTCTTGCTTTTATATGATTCTGGCTTAATGCTTACAGGAATTCCGCCAACAAATCCATCTATCCCATGCGATTCTTCTTCCGCCGTTGCCAATCTATAATCTTTTTTCAAGAGTTCTCCAATTTTCTCCAAAACTGCTTCTTGAAACCTCAGCCCAATAAAAGTTTTAATAATCACCAAATCACGAACCCAGTTTTCAACAAGCTGTCGATCTATTTTACTCATCACATTTTTAAAATTATCAACCATTTCTAATATTTTCTCAGATGCTTTTTGGATGGCATCAGGATATTCCTTCAAATACCATTCTTCCCATTCTCGTATGGATTTCCCAGAAAACTCCTGTATTAATTCGCTCATT
The DNA here is from genome assembly GCA_034718555.1 of Thermodesulfobacteriota bacterium. GTDB lineage: Bacteria > Desulfobacterota > DSM-4660 > Desulfatiglandales > B25-G16 > M55B121. Next base: position 5,811 of record JAYEMW010000384.1, on the reverse strand, counting down.
TGTCCAACTACCGCCGGTCGTGTTCCCTGAGCATTCTGATTTGCTAAATTAAGTATCTGGGTAGAATACTTGGGGAAATCAGGAGAATCAACACCTAATAGCTTCTTTATCTCGTTATTTTTAAGCTTTGTTTTAGTTTTCATGCACTCCTTCCTCTTGCACTTTAACAATTCCCTGAAATTTCTTCAGGTATTTAAATGGGATCTCCATGTCAACATCTGCAAAACCATACTTTAGTAAATGTGCGTTAATAAAAGTTTTATTTTTCATGTAGACATATGACAGTAAATGATTCTTACTGTCGTATTTTTCAGAGTCAAATTTTAGGAATACTCGAGCTTTTCCAATTTTGTTTTCTAAAAAATCAATAGCCTCAGACACAGTATCATTCTTCCTCTTGACTCCCAATAATCTAATAATTATATCATTTTGCAATTTTATTAAATTGGTATCCAAAATTTCCTTCACGGTATAATATTCTTCCCGTTTAAAACCATTTTTCCCATCATCAACGTTTATTTTAGAACCAAATTTGAGCTTATTGGGATCAATCTTTTTGTCAAAATTAACAGGATCAGAAAAGATATAAGGGGAAGTATGAATTTCTTCTTGCCAATCTGTTTCAATGTTTTTTTGTATCTTATACTGAATGTTTTTTGGGAACAAGGAATGCCCGCTATTTTCTATCCGTGTTTTTATGACAGGTAAAAAATCCCTGTTTATTTCATACCCTATGGAATTTCTTCCGGTCAGCATGGCAGCCAATGATGTTGTCCCGCTACCTAAAAACGGATCCAATACAGTTTCTTCAACAAACGTAAACATCTCAATAGCTCTTTTGGGCAATTCAACAGGAAACATTGCAATATGACTATCCTGCCTTGTCCCATTAAAATACCAATGCCCGAAAAAATACTCCTTCCATTTTTCTTTTGATATCAGAGACTTTTCTTTTATCTCTTTCGACACTTTCGGTGGTTTGCCATGTTTTTTGAAAATCAAAATGAACTCATAGTCTATTTCGACTATTCCATTTCTAGGGTAAGGATAAGACCCCATTACTGTTGCGCCACCAGTTGTATTCATTGTAGTCTTTTTTTGCCACATGATCGCCCCCATGTAGTCAAAGCCGATTATTTCACAGAACTTGATGATTTCTGTTCGTATAGGTATGACTTTATAGCGACCATAGTAAACGGCCCTGGCAAACTGGTCTCCAATATTAACCAACATCCTGCATCCAGGATGCAGAACCCTGAAACAATCTTTCCACACTAAGTTTAAATTATTTATATATTCTTCATAAGAATGGTTGAATCCTATTTGCTCTTCCGTTCCGTAATCTTTCAACTGCCAATAAGGTGGTGATGTCACCACCAAATGAACCGAAGTGTCCATTATCCCAGTCATTTTACGTGAATCGCCAATAATAATTGTATGTTTTGTATTATTCATTTGTGTGTCCTTTGGTTCATGATATTTTTTCGTAATCGCTATAACTGGAAGCCCACTTTCCGCCAACATGCGGAGCACAGACCTTTCGCAGGCTACTGACTTCATGCGGGGCAGGGCCTTTCAAAAACCCAACGCTGTTAGTGTTCAGGTCGAGCGCTCGTTATGCCGCAATTTCATTAATTATGGACCAGCTTGATTTCTAAATGACAATTCACTGCTTCAGCATATTTTTTCAATGTGGCAATAGATGGGGAATGACGACCACTGCTAAGAGAGGATTCAAGCCGGGTAACTGCTGGAGGCTTGGTTCCCATAAGTTCGGCAACCTCAGCTTGACTAAGACCTACCTTCTGACGAGCTACAAGCATTTCATGTAATAAAGTGAATTCTGGCTTTAAAGCGTCAAATTCAGATCTTACAAGCTCTCGACTTAATGCCTTGGCTTTCAATTCTTCATGCCTCATGTCCATAACCTCTTTCATACGTTCAAAAGCAATTTTTGACTATTTCTTGGGTGTTTTCTGAGATTTCTTGATGAATATATGTAGCATGATAATTCTTTTCCCGATTTTCGTGCAGAAAAAAACGCGATCAATCCCTTCTTTGCTTTTTATCCGAAGTTCACTTAGCTCATTTTGAATAAATCGGGTAAGTGGCATGCCTAAATTTGTCCCAAATTCAAGCATAAGATCGGTTAAACGGAGATAGCGTGCCAAAAGTCCTTCTGCAAGTTCAAGGATTGTTTGCTCAATATCCGGACTGTAATATTCAATGATCCAACTCATATAATAATAACAAATATGTTAGCTTAATTCAAGCAAGAATTTTGTTTTTTTCAAAGGCGTAACAGAGCAAGTCACCGGCAGTAAAAAACAGAGTTAGGAACGAGCGGTGCTTTTTACTGTCCGAGTGCATTTGCCTCGTTATATTTTTTCGTAAAGGCTACCACATTGCTTTTTCATAATTTTCTAAAATATTTTGATCTTTTGTCACCAAAATATTATGATTTACAGCTGCATTAGCAACAATAATGCGGTCAAATGGGTCACGGGTCCAGGAAAAATCTAAAGCACCACTTACAATAGTATTAAAGCTTTTGTCACAAATTTTTAGTCCAATTCGATCCGATAGATCAAATACAATTTCATTGGCTTCAACAGTGGTACGTTGAATTTCAAATAAATATTGTAACTCCAAACGCACTACTGGTGAAATAAAGACTTCATGGCCATTTATCAGTTCTTTAGCTCGTTCACTCAACTTTTCTACTTTTCCTGCATACAGCCACACGACTACGTGTGTATCAAGGTAAATCAAGATTTATCTCCTTTTCCCAACTAATATCTACAAGATCGTTCGGATTTCCCTTAATCACATTTGGTCTTGAAGCTAAATTTTGAAGTTTATTTGCCTTACCTATGGGCACAATTCTTAATTTTTTACCCCCTTTAGTAATTTCAATTGGGATGCCTGTATTCAATATTTCATCAAGTAAATTGTATATATTTCCTCTTAATTCAGTTGGTGTAACTGTTTTCATCATTATTCCCCTTACGAAATATACGTACGTTACATTACGTTATATAAATACGTACATTTTAGAAGAAAAGTCTATTTAAGTCAAGAGAGAAGTGAGTTTTTCGAATGGAAACTTATTGTACCTGAAGATAACATTGAGATCACTTACTGTTTTTTGCTTTGCAAAAAACAGTAAGTGAATTGACCTTGTTAAGTTTTTATTCTATTTTGTAAATATAAGACCTTAAGCTTTTATTCTCTGCATCTTTAATGAATGTCATAATTTTATTATTTTCACAAATATACAATAAACCTACGCTTGACTCTACACTTGTCTATGGGTAACATATTGAGAAAGAAACTTGGAGGGTAATAGCTCAAAAACAGGGGTACTATAAAAGGCTCACACCTAAATTTCTTATTTGGAGTTTACCCGTAAGGGTTTTATCCCGATTTATTGAGCTGTTACTATTTTTGTCCGGTCAACCGCCATCCGTTATGCTTTTCAAGATTTAACCAAAGGTAGAAAATAATGTTTTTTGTAGATAAGCCATATGTCTCGGATTTTTTCAAAATGACTGTCAGGGATAATGCCATCCCTGTAGTCGGTACAGATATAGCAAAAGAGTTAGACCTTTATATAGGGACAAAAGTAATCAGTGAAGGTAGAGCCATTGAAATGGTACGAGAGTTAGATAATCCTACCATCTATACTACATCTGAAAATTCAATAGGTTGGATATCGAAGCATTTAGCTTTCAGTAACCTTCCTGGAAAAATAGAGTTATTTAAAGATAAGTTGAAATTTCGTGAACTAACAAAATCAATTTTTCCGAACTTCTACTTCAAGAATGTTCGCGTTGAAGACTTAAAAAAGATTCATTTCAATGAATTGCCGTTGCCATTTATCATCAAACCAACTGTTGGTTTTTTTAGCATGGGAGTTTATAAGGTTTCAAATTTCGAGGAGTGGATTGACACAATTGATTCAATAATTGCAGAAATAGATCAAATTAAGGATTTATACCCAGCTGAGGTGTTGGACACCAGTTCATTTATTATTGAACAATGTATTAATGGAGAGGAATTTGCTGTTGATGCATATTATAATTCGATTGGTGAACCGGTTATTCTAAGCATACTGAAACATACTTTTTCTTCAGATACCGATGTTAGTGACAGGGTTTACATTTCATCCAAAAAAATTATCGAAAGTAATCTTAAAGAATTTACAGAATTTGCAGGAAAAATTGGCAGTTTGGCTGGAGTAAAAAATTTTCCCGTACATATTGAGATTAGAAGAGACAACGATGGTACTTTATTGCCTATTGAAGTTAATCCGATGCGGTTTGGTGGTTGGTGTACTACCCCGGATATATCCTTTTTGGCCTATGGATTTAACCCTTACTTATATTATTACTCACAAAAAAAACCAAATTGGTCTGAGGTTCTCAAAGGAAAAGAAGGAAAACTCTTTAGTATTATTGTGTTGGACAATTCGACCGGCATAGACGTAGATAAGATTACATCATTTAATTATGAAAAATTACTTTCAAAATTTGAAAAACCAATAGAGCTAAGAAAAATTGATTTCCAAAAATATCATGTCTTTGGTTTCCTGTTCACGGAAACAAAAGAAGACAATTTGATTGAGCTTAAAAATATACTGGATTCAGACCTGAATGAATTTATATCAACAAGATAATTTTATAACCTTCCGGGGTATACATTAAATTTGTTGTATCATTTTTTCCAGCTTTGATGTTTTTGGCTGGGGATCATCTTTCACCTTTTTAATATTCACAGGCTTCATAATATCGTAGGTTCCGTCTTCAAAAAATACAGGTACCTGGAGAAGATAATCAATTACCTCGCAGCATCCAGCGGCAAAAAAATATCCCGGTCTTTTGCCCTCTTTAACCTTTGTTTTGATTTTTTCATATTCCGGTTTTGAAATAACCAGGCCAAACTGCCCTGTAAAGCTCTTAACTAAATCCCCTGGTTCAAATAATTTTTTCCGTTCCATGTTGTTACAATCCCTTTAATTAATCTGTGGCCTTTTCAAAGCTTAACATATTTAGAAAATTAAATAAATTTATCGCATATCCCATCGACTGTTTTTTTTAGTGGGTATAATTCCTTCTCGTTTCGTTGCGCTAAAAGATTCTGGAGGGATCTCAGGGCCGGGGGGATAAACGAAAGAAACCCTGTTTTCCCCTGTGTATTGCCAAGGTATGAGAATGCGCCCAATATCTGAAGGTTTCTCTGGATGGACAGATAAGGATAATAGCGGTTAAATTTAATGTATACCCCAGGAGAGCGTTTTTCAAGGAGTGTAATATAGTAATTATAGAGAACCTTCCTATCGTGTTTTTTAATCTCAACGTATGGATCAATCAAAAGGGATGCAAGGTCATACTGCAGAGGTCCCAAGCGCCCACCTTGCCAATCTATAACGCCAACACTGTTCTTGTTTACTATGAGATTTCTTGATTGAAAATCTCTGTGCAAGAAATAATTGCTATCTGCAAAGGATGCCTGACCTGCAAGATATTTAAACGATTCTTGAAGTTCGTCTACTCCTTTCTCAAGGCCTATAAATCCTTTAATAAAATAGGTAAGAAAATACCCTGACTCAAACCTTTCCATAATAAATCTATCATATTTTTTGGTGTGATAACACCAACTAAGGTTAAAATATTTTCTACCCTCAAACTGCATGTTTATCAAGAGCTCAATAACGTTTTTATACAGGGGTATAATATCATTTGAATCTGCTGAAATCTCCTGTAGGCTATCCATGCCTAAATCTTCCATAAGAAACCATCCTTGGGGTAG
>JAYEMW010000383.1:0-1971 GCA_034718555.1 Thermodesulfobacteriota bacterium | reverse complement strand
TTCTCTCAACGCCGAATGCAGGAAATGATTGAGAGTAATTGCCATCTATAAACGCTGAAATAGCTAATATCTTGGAGGCTACAACCGACCCCTGACCTCCCCTCCCATGAAAGCGTATCTCGATCATATTTTACCTCTTATTTGACCTTAGATTAACTATACCCCGGAAGGCCACAAATTGCGATTTTTTAATGGCCCTGAACATCAATAGCTGCGTTGTTCAGGCTCGCAATAGCGTGCTATTACGAGCCTTCACGCCTTGCTCTTGATACTCATTACTCACCGAAAAAAACGCAATTTATAACCTTCCGGGGTATATGTCATGAAATTCGTTTTGGTATTCACTAAATAGAATTTTATTTTATAGCACCAATGTTTTTTCTGTTCAATAAAAATAAAAAGAAAATTTCATGTATCTTATAGAGCTGGCTACCCTTTCAAAAATTGTCTTTAAGATTATTAAAATCCGCCCTTGGCCTCGGAGAAAAACAGGTCTTTCCTGCATATCATGATCTTGACCGTTTGGCAGGGACATGGACAGAGAAAGATGAAAAAGAATTTTATAAAAATATCCAGGAACTTGAAGTAGTTGATAAGGAGCTATGTGACTTCTCAAGCACGCTACCTTACTGAAATACTTGGAAATTTACCCAACAATGTGCACCCCCTAATCGAAAGCTAATAGCAGAATTGTCCGCCTTTCTTTAATCCCTTTCAAATTATCCCTTGACTTACAGTTATTTTTACAGTAATATAATCACAAAGATTTCGACCTGTGCGGTTGGATTTGATCTTGTAATTTCAATTACTTTTTTCATCCCGCCACCGGCGGGACTCAAGACGCAGAGGTCGCAGAGGTTCTTTTTCATTTGCCGCTGAGAGGGCGGCAAATGAAAACCATTCAGCCCTGCGGGCACACCAGGAACTAAGGAGGAAAAATGAAATTAACTGATAAGCAGCAGGCGGTTCTTTTTTATATAGCCACTTACATAGATGAATGGAAAAAATCCCCCAGCTTCACGGAGATTTGTGATCATTTTGGTTTCAAATCCTATAATACGGTAACTACATACCTCAAAAGCCTGGAAAAAAAAGGCTACATACACCTCCCCTCCAAAAAGAATCAGAAAAGGGGTATTCAGGTGGTAAGCCCTGTAGAGGTCAGACGATTTGAGCTCCCACTTTTGGGATTAGTGGCGGCAGGTAAACCAATTGAGGCAATAGAAAATTCCGAGGCCATTGAAATACCACCTTCCATGCTTGGTGAGGGAGATCATTTTGTGCTCAGGGTTCAAGGTGATTCCATGAGGGATGACGGTATCCTTGACGGCGATTTTGTGGTTGTGCAAAAGGGACCAACAGCAGAAAACGGCCAGACTGTCGTTGCTATGATCAACAATGAGGCTACCATTAAAAAATATTTTAAGACAGGTACCTACGTAAGGCTTCAACCGGCTAATCCTGATGTTAAGCCTATAATAGTAAAAAACGGCAATTTCAGGATAGAAGGAAGGGTGGTAGGCGTTATTCGCAGGTATAGATAATGGAAAGAACAATTGCCCATTTTCATATTCCTTCACTACCTATTATCCTGGAACGTATTCACAGACCGGAGTTAAAAGGCCGGCCTGTAGCCATAACTGCATCTCGCTCGACACGGGCACGCATTGCTTATCTGTCCTCTGAGGCGCAAAAGGAGGGGGTCTCAAAGGGAATGCCTGTTTCTAAGGCAACAAAAATGTGCCCCCTTATTATTGTTGCGACCCTGAATTCCCCTCTTCTCGTTAAGGTAGAGAGCTCTATTATAAAGAAGGCGCTGCAGTACACACCGCTCTGGGAATACCAGGGGGTAGGAAAACTCTATTTAGACCTTACCGGCACAAAAAATCTTTGGGGCAGGGGCATGGATGTCGCCCATAGACTCAGAAAGGAGATAAAAAAAGACTTTGGCCTATCAGGGTCAGTAGCCGT
>JAYEMW010000382.1:0-10106 GCA_034718555.1 Thermodesulfobacteriota bacterium | reverse complement strand
TGTCTTCATGATTTCAAAATCCGCCATTAAAAAACTCGCCCAAATACTTGGTGAGGAACATATCCTGACAAATAAGGATGATATGCTTCCTTACTGCCATGATGCAACCCACAAAGAATTTCCCCCGGAAGTGGTAGTCTTCCCTGAAAATGCAAATGAAATTTCCAAAATTATGCAGCTCGCTAACAAGGAGGTCTTTCCTGTTGTACCAAGGGGGGCAGGTAGCGGAATGAGTGGCGGCGCACTTGCAGTAAGTGGTGGCCTTGTAATGTCAATGGAAAGGTTAAACAGAATACTCTTAATAGATGAAAAAAATTTAATTGCAAGGGTTGAACCAGGGGTAATAACCGGCCATCTGCAGGAAGAGGTAGAAAAATGTGGTCTCTTTTACCCGCCGGATCCTGCGAGCCTGGATATTTCAACTATCGGGGGGAATGTTGCTGAATGTGCCGGAGGGCCAAGGGCGGTAAAATATGGTGTAACAAGGGATTATGTACTTGGCTTGAAGGTCGTCCTTCCGAATGGTGATATCTTAGGTATTGGCGTAGAGACGGCAAAAGGGGTTGTAGGCTATGACCTTACCCGTCTGATTGTTGGTTCAGAGGGAACGCTGGCTATAATTACTGAGATAATCCTAAGGCTTATACCAAGGCCTGAAAAGAAGAAAACCATGTTGGTTATTTTTCCTGAAATCCTGTCCGCAGCACAATGTGTGTCAAATATCATCAAAGAGAAGATTGTGCCGACTACCATAGAATTTATGGACAGCCTGTCAGTGCAGTTAGTCAGGGAACAATTGAACCTTGAACTCCCCAAAGGGAATATAGCACTGCTCTTGATTGAGCTTGATGGTGATCAATCTCAGATTGAAAAAGATTCAGAAAGGGTAGGAGCAATATGCAGAGACACGGGAAGTCTGGATATTCATATTGCCTGTGATGACAAGGGAGCGGAAAATCTATGGGCGGCAAGGAGAAGTCTATCCCCAGCCCTTCTCGCACTAAAACCCCACAAGATTAATCAGGACGTAGTCGTACCGAAAAGCCGTCTGGCAGAGTTTGTCATGGCCCTTTCAGATATAGGACAGAGACACAATTTACTAATACCATCTTTTGGACATGCCGGTGATGGAAATATCCATGTGAATATAATGCTGAATAAGGATGATAAGGATGAAGAAAAAAGGGCGAAAATTGCATTGAGAGAGGTATTTAAACTTGTTATTGATTTTAGAGGTACAATATCCGGTGAACATGGTATAGGTCTGAGTAAGAAACCCTTTATAGGGATGGAGATTCCTGAGTCCGGTTTAATGCTTATGAGGGGAATAAAGAAGGTTTTTGATCCTAATGGGATTCTTAACCCAGGTAAGATTTTTGATGAAATTTAATTATATTTTCTCACCTGTAATTTATCATTCTTTAGTTGAAAAGCTCGGGCTAAAATTGAATGCGTTTATCAACAGCACAAAAAGCACAAAAGCATGAAGGCCAAGTTTCCAATCCCGCCCTGCGGGACTATTTTCTAATTTCAGTGTTCTGTGAACGCTTACAAATCCATCAAAAAATGGGGAAATATTATGAAAAGGAAAAAATACCTGTGCCTAATTTTTATAGGGATTGTAATAGCACCTTTAGCATATGGCTGTTCTTTACTTAGTGGATATGGAAAGCTAAGGCAGCAAAATAAAAAGGTAGATTATATAACAATTCAATATTTAAAGGATGCCTGGAAGGATTACAATATATATTATGCCGGATATTATGGAAGCTTATCAATAAAACACCCATCGGCTGTAGTTTTTGACCCAAGGAATGATGAAAGTAAGTTGGCAGGTGATAAATGGACCATAGTCAGTGATAAGCGGACATTGTTAGAACTGATTGACTCGATTCAGCGTCAGGAATCACCGGAGGGTTTAAATCCGGACCTATGGGAGATCTATGGACCGGATGATAAATTTTACGGATATTTTTATTCTGCCTGGGGCCATTTAGTTTTAAAGGTAGTTGATGAAAAAACAATGAAAATGTATGACCTGCCAATGCCTCCATATCTCGCTGTAGATGACGATGGGCATATAAGAACCAGTCCAGGAAATTAGACATTTGGCAGTGTTATCAAGAGCGGCTGTCATCTCTTGTCTGAGCAAACGATACGGTGCAGGCTGTATCCCCTACAGATAAGATTCTGAAATCACGAGTCTGGAAGTCTTGGTCCCAGACTCTACTTCCCTCTTTGGCGTGGGCTTTACCACCTGGCCTGGTGACCCCCCCCTATGGGCATAAACGCTAAGTTATTTTGTAAACAGTCACAGGTTACACTTATGCCGTAGGGGGTTGTTTTTAAAGATGAACGTCCAACATCGAACATCGAACGTCCAACATCGAATAAAAAAACAAACATCCAATACCGAACATGCAGCGACTATTCCTATTTCTTTTCAGCCGTTTTGATGCTCGTAACGAAAATTTTAACTAATTCTTCTGTTTCCTGTAAAATATCATTTAATAATTCAGTTTTTTTAATTAGTGGTACACGCTGAATAAGTTTTAACCATCTGTAGGTCTCCCTAAGTTCCTTTAATGATATACGAAGCTTATGAATAAAGTCCTTTGGTGACTCTGCAGCCTGGGCTTCACCATGGTTTGGGTAAGGTGAAGTTCCCGATCTTAACAATTGGCCCGCAACATGGTTACCTGCTTTGGTATTTGGAAGCTGTTCAACGATCTTTATGATTCGCACAGAATACTCGAGCAGTCTTTCTTCCAGGTCATATGTCTTTTTCTTCATCTTTCCCCATTAAATGTTGGATGTTGGACGTTCGATGTTCGATGTTCATTTTTTTCAGTCCGCCCTGGGCAAAAACAACTTAGCGCTTATGCCTCCTATGGGTTGGCTCCTGCTTGTAAAGGCGAGTTTATACATTGAAAGAATAGAGCCTTAGATCAGACCAGGTGTGAATGGTCATAGGCCAATGCTAAGAAATTCGTGTAATATGCAAATATTAGGCATTCTTTATTATAATTCAAAAGTAGTTTATCCCGGGACACGCAGGATTTATTTTTTTTCTTGTCGGTTAAATTTGAAACTTGAAACTTGAAATTGGGGAAAACGCAAACGTGTAAATGCATTATCTAATTTCTAATTTCTATTTTCAAGTTTCGGCATCCTGAATTGGAAAAAATACATGTCTTTTTAAAAGAAACATTACCCGGGAAATGAAGGATGCCAAATATTACTTACCATCTCGAGAACGTACTATGAGCAATGGCCTATCTACACGCTGTAAAATGCCTGCAGCCACGCTTCCATAGAACACCCTTGACAAACCGGTTCGCCCATGGCTCGCTAAGGCTATAAGATCGGCATCCTCACGTTCCGCAGTTATTATAATAACTTCAACCACAGGTCCGTGTTCAACAAATTTTTTCGCTTCAATCCCTTTTGCTCGAAATTCTCCTTGAATAGATGTAAGGTAAGATTCTGCCTCCTTTGTCCATCTTTCTATTTCCCTCTGGTGTAAAGCAATATCCCCTTCAGGTCCCACTATGAGGGGAGGTGGTTCAACTACTTGCAAAAAAATAATCTTTGCATCATATCGGTTGGTTAATTCCTCAACGTGTTTTAGTATGGCCTCCGCCCTCTTAGATCCATCTAATGGCACCAATATAGTTTTATACATAGGACCCTCCTGATGTTAAATTTGCACGAAAGTCTAAAACCTGTTTAATACATAATATAATATAGCATATAATAGTTTAAAAAGCACTTTTTGACTGTTTTATTCCAGACCCGATAGTTTCCGAATAGCCCGTGCAATCGCAGAAACATCATCATCGCCGTAGCCCTTAGCGATGAGGCCGTTTTCAATTTGTGCAAGCAATGCAGTGGCCGGCATTGTGACCCCTAATTCGCGGGCCGTGTCAAGGGCAACCTTTAGATCCTTGTGGTGATGCCGTACCCGAAAACCGAGAGGGTACTGGTTTTTTACGACATTAATACCCCTGTTGTGCAAGACCCACGAACTGGCTGCACCACCACTGATTGCCTGAATAACCTTTTCCATATCAAGACCGGCTTTCATGCCCAGGGTTAATCCCTCGGCAACGGAGATATAAGTGCCGGAAATAATGATCTGATTAATCGCTTTGGTAGTTTGTCCAGCCCCAATAGGTCCAACATGAGTGACTGTTTTTCCCATAGCCTCCAGTATGGGTAACGCTTTCTCAAAGTCTTCCCTATTCCCTCCTACCATTATGGCCAGTGTGCCGTTCCGGGCGCCCTCCGGTCCTCCGGAGACAGGAGCATCCAACATTTTAATTCCTTTTTTATTGAGTTCTTCAGAAATACGACGTGTAGCAGTTGGGCTTATAGTTGACATGTCTATAATAATCGAGTCCCTCAAAGCGCTGTGTATGATTCCGTTTTCACCCAGAATAATTTCTTCCACGTCTGGGGTATCGCTGACACACGTGACTATGATCTCCGCTTCTGCAGCCGCATCTTTTGGTGATTTTGCCCATTTGGCCCCTTTATCTATTAAATCTTTTTCCTTTCCTATAGTTCGATTATTAACGGTAAGCTCATTTCCCGCCTTAAGTATATTAAGAGCCATGCCTGCCCCCATTGTTCCGAGACCTATAAATGCAATCTTCATCAATCCCTCCCTACTTTAAAGTTTTCCACATAGCTTAAAGGTATTACAGGAAAAATTATTTATTTTGATTCGCTTTATGCTATTTCTGAATGGGAAGAGTATAAAGAAATGAAAATTTTCTGTCAAGGAGTGAGGAACAGCATGAATCATTAATAATGAAGTATTAACTTTATCACACCCTCCCCTTAATCCCCTCCCATCAAGGGAGGGGAAAGAGAGGAAGGAACTTCCATCGAAGGAGGGGAAAAAGAGGGCGAGAAACTCCCATCAAGCGAGAGAAATTTACCCACTTGAAATGGGAAAGAAGTCTTTTTAGCTATTGACAGGCCTGTCTTCATTTTCGTAATTAATAATCATGGTTAAAGCCCAGGCTTAGATAAAGAATAATATGTATTGAAACAGAGGGTAAGGGTATGCTTATTGATCTCCAGGGTCAGATTGAGAGAATCACCTATGTAAACGAGGAAAACGGCTATACCATTGCCAGGGTAAAGGTATATGGAAGACGTGATCTTGTAACCGTTGTAGGAAATCTCATGGCTCCAACACCTGGTGAAGTCATAAAGATGAATGGGGAGTGGGCCAATCATCCAAAATACGGTGAGCAGTTTAAGATAGTTAGATACAAATCAATGGTGCCGGCCTCTGTTTATGGGATTGAAAAATATCTGGGATCCGGTCTTATTAAAGGCATTGGCCCTGTTATGGCTAAACGGATTGTAAAGAAATTCGGCGAAAAGACATTAGATGTAATTGAAGAAGAAATTGAGGAATTGATATGCATTGATGGTATTGGTAAGAAGAGAATAGGGATGATTAAAAAGGCATGGGAAGAGCAGAAAGAGATCCGTGAGGTAATGATTTTTTTGCAAGCCCATGGGGTAAGCTCTGGATATGCCACTAAGATATTTAAACAGTATGGGCATAGGTCTATCCTTGTGGTAAAGGAGAATCCCTACCGTCTGGCAACTGATATATTTGGGATAGGTTTTTTAACGGCGGACAAAATTGCTGAAAAATTGGGATTTTCCCGGGATTCGGAATTAAGGGCTGAGGCGGGAATACTATATGTACTTCATCAGCTTTCAGATGAGGGTCACGTCTATTATCCTTATAGTTTACTTATAAACACTTGCCAGGAGGTGCTAAAGGTAGACAGTGGGATTATTGTTAATGCACTCGAATCTATCAATAAAAGCAAAATGGTTGTCTTTGAGGATTTGAGCCGGGAGGGTGATGGCAAAGTTGACAAGAGGGCGGTTTATCTTGCAAAATATCATCTTTCTGAGAAAGGCATTGTTTCTCGTATGAAAAGCCTTGTAGAGACTTCCGTATTAATCAGGAAAATAGATGTAGATAAGGCTATAAGCTGGGTGCAAGGGCAGCTCGCAATAAACCTGGCAAAAAAACAGGAAGAGGCTATTAGATGTGCCCTCGAGAATAAGGTAATCGTGATAACAGGGGGACCTGGAACCGGGAAAACTACAATAATCAGCGCAATTCTAAAAATTTTCTCAAAACTCAACATAAATATCTTACTGGCAGCCCCTACAGGCAGAGCTGCAAAGAGAATGAGCGAGGTATCCACTTATGATGCCAAGACCATTCACAGAATGTTAGAGTACAGTATCCGAAAAGGGGGTTTTCAGAAAAATGAAGAAAGACCTTTGAAATGTGACCTTCTTATTGTTGATGAGACTTCGATGATTGATAACATTCTTATGCACCATCTGCTAAAGGCCATACCGCCTGAGGCTGTCTTCATTCTTGTAGGAGATGTAAATCAGCTTCCCTCAGTTGGGGCAGGGAGCATACTGAAAGACATAATTGCGTCCGGTTCCGTAAAAGTAGTAGAGCTGAATGAAATATTTCGTCAGGCAAGGGAAAGCCTGATTGTAGTCAATGCCCATAAAATTAACAACGGCTTTTTCCCATCATTCAAGTCCTCGGGGCCTGATGATGATTTTTATTTTATAGAGCAGGAAAATCCGGAAGATGTGCTAAAGATAATAGTTGAGCTCGCAACAGAGCGGATACCAGGGCGCTTTGGCCTGGACCCCCTAAGTGACATTCAAGTGCTTACGCCAATGCATAAAGGTGTAGTAGGGTCATCAAATTTGAATATAGAACTGCAAAATGCCTTCAATCCTGGAGAGAATGGGGTGATTCGAGGTAACAGAAAATTTCGTACAGGAGATAAGGTGATGCAAATAAGAAACAATTATGATAAAGATATCTTTAACGGCGATATTGGACGAATTACCCGCATAGACCAGGATGCCCAAGAGGTGATTATCTCTTTCGATGGAATGGAGGTGCCATTTGAGTACACAGAACTTGATGAGATAGTTTTAGCCTATGCGGTCTCTGTGCATAAATCTCAAGGTTCAGAATATCCTGCAGTAATAATTCCTATTGTAACCCAACACTATATGCTTTTGCAGCGTAATCTTATTTATACTGCGGTTACAAGAGGAAAGAAGCTGGTTGTTATGGTAGGTACTAAAAAGGCCATGGCAATTGGGATAAAAAACGACAAGATACGCAAAAGATATACAAACTTGCGCAGAAGATTGAGTGAATCAATACGATACTCAGATGACTCACGGAGATAGACTAAAAATTGAAGGGCTGCGCCAGGACGAAGCTTAAGATAAACCCATCCTCGTTAAAACAATATGAGTCATGTAAGGGCTTAGGTTACAACTCAACAGGACAGGGAAATCTCTTTTTTCGGCCGCAAATATTATGCATCATTTCATGGGGTGCAGATAACATTAAGTATTCTGCCCAGAAAAATTTAAAGGTCATTCTCTTATGGCAATACCATAAAAGATACACGGTTCTGCTTACCTTTGCATAGAGAAACAAACAGGGATGCCTTAAACACACTAAGACTATGTGTGTTGCGGCCAAAAAAAGAGATTTCCCTGTCCTGATATATAGCCAAAGGTATTTAATATTTTCATTGCTTATGGTTTGACTTATTGATAGGCAATAAAATATGAGTTATGCAAACTTAATCTTAGTATAAATGAAAAATAGGCTTTTTATAAGGCAATCAATTTTAACTCAAAAAAGGAGGCCCATATGGATGTTTTTACAGCTATGAAAGAGCGGAGAAGTTGTCGTGATTTTTTACCGGAACCTGTTAGCAAGGATAAAATTGAGAGGATATTAGAGGCAGCCTCATGGGCGCCCTCTCCTTTAAACATGCAACCATGGGAATTTATTGTTGTTACAAGTGGAGATGTGAAGGAAAAGATTTTTTCAGAGGCCAAGAGATGCATAAAATGGGCTCTTGAGAAAAGTGGTTGGGATTGGTTAGGAGGATATAAAGCAGATTTCTTGCAATCTGCTCCTGTTATAATTGCTATTATAGGAGACCCAAAAAAAACCGGTGTTGACATGTTTCTTGAAGAGGGTAGTGTTGGATACCAACATGCCTGCGCTGCGGCTATTCAGAATATGCACCTTGCTGCCCATGCAATTGGTCTTAGCAGCTTGTGGTTTACTTTCTTTGACAAAGAACCTGTGCGAGAAATTCTTTCTGTTGGTCCTGAGATAACACCTATAGCCCTTATATGCATAGGCAAGTCTGATGGCGAAATACCAGAGGTCCCTCGAAAAGATATTATGAAGAAGGCAACCTTTATAAGCTGATTAGTGAGAACTTAAGGGCTTCGCCTAAATTGGAATGTTGGAATGATGGAACATTGGAATAATGGGCTTTGGGCATCCGTCTCGTATATGCACGAATCTACGACTCGGAGAAGAATTGACGGAATGTGCTATCGGGAAAATCCAGTTAATAAAGCATAATGGAAATGAGAAATCAGGATCTAATCCATTCGGTAGAAGACGAATTTAAATCAATCCGTTATTCCATGCGTGAGGCAAGATTACCATAAAGGAGAAAACCAAAATTGAATCCCTTAATAGAAAATGGGAAAAAATTTATCGCAGATGCAGAAAGGATACTGATATTTTCAGGGGCCGGGTTGAGCACGGAATCAGGTATTCCTGATTTTAGGAGTCCTGGTGGGCTCTGGAGCAAATATGACCCTGCTGATTTTTATTTTGATAAGATTATATCTGATAAGAATGCCCGAATTAAATATTGGCAGATGAGCTCAGAGTCCTATAGAATAATGAGAGATGCTGAGCCTAACCCTGCACATATGGCCATTAAAACCCTGGAGGATCTGGGAAAGCTCCTTTCCATCGTCACTCAGAATATTGACAGTCTACACCACAGGGCAGGAAACTCACCGGAAAAGATTATAGAAGTTCATGGTACGGCCTTTTCTGTTTCCTGTCTCAAATGCGGAAAAAGCTATATAAGGGATGATATTGAAAGGAGTATAGATTCCGGTTTAAATGACCCTTTATGTGATGAATGTTCCGGTATTCTTAAACCTGATACCATTTCATTTGGCCAGGCAATGCCGGAAGACAAGATGGCCCGGGCAATAAAACATGCCGGTGATTGCGACCTTTGTATTGCATTGGGTTCCTCGCTGATAGTCTATCCTGCTGCCTCTGTACCGGCCCATGCCGCTAAAACCGGCGCAAAGCTGATGATTATTAATCGTGAAGAAACACCCCTTGATTCCATGGCTGACCTGGTGATTCATGGTTCCGTGTCTAAGGTTCTGAATGAGATTATCAACGTTTAGAAATTTGCGAATGGACGACCCCAAAGCGGATATTCTGTTTCAGGTGGTAAAAGCGTTTGCGGAAATTGATTTATCCATATGGGCTCAATGGAGTTTAAGCCTCTGCGCTCTTTGGCGGAAATTAAAGCCGATATTCTGGCTCTAGGAGAAGAAACTTTTGATTTGGAAAAGGGTGTGTTAAATGGCTAAAAATAATTTCAATCCGGAAGAACCTTTTAATAATCTGCCGTTTCTGCCACCACAAAATTTTAAGGAATCTGAAAAAGTTTTAAGGCAGCTTGTTCTTTCGCATAAAGTGTTAGCAGAGTTAAAGGGCTATTCTGAATTACTTCCCAATAAAAATATCATTCTGAATTCTATCACTTTGCAAGAAGCAAAAGACAGCTCTGAGATTGAAAATATTATTACAACGCAGGACGAATTATTTAAAGCCATTGCCCTGCAAAAGAAGATTGATAAGCCGGAAATTAAAGAAGTGTTAAACTATAGAAACGCTATTTTTACCGGTTTAAATAGTATTAAGAAAAATAATATACTAACTACAAATTTTATTATTCAGATTCAACGCGAAATTGAAAATAACAGCGCCGGAATAAGGAAATTGCCCGGCACAAAATTGATTAACGATAATACAGGCGAGACAATGTATACACCGCCGGATAATGAAAAAAATATCCGGGATTTGTTAGCTAATTTAGAGACATTTATCAATGATGAATCCAGTGAACCTGACCCGCTGGTTGAAATGGCGATGCTGCACTATCAGT
>JAYEMW010000381.1:0-42015 GCA_034718555.1 Thermodesulfobacteriota bacterium | reverse complement strand
CAGGCTGCTTGGTGACAAGCAATTCATTGTATTGATATGTCTTTATATATGACACATTAAATAAAACAGGGGAAGTAGATTGTCAGAATCAAAAAGGATAGTTGTAATAACTGGAGGATCAAGGGGAATTGGAAGGTCAATTGGACTCAGGTTTGCGAAAGAGAATGCAATGATTATAATAGTCCATTATGACCCTGATGATGTTGCTGCAAATGAAACATTAGAGTTGTTAAAAGAAATGGGTGTAGAGGCAATAGCAGAAAAGTTGGATGTTTCCTCCTTTAAGGCTGTAGAGAAATTTTTTGGTGAAATAGTTAAAAAATATGGCAGGGTGGATGTATTGGTAAACAATGCCGGTATAACAAGAGATGCTTTTCTGATGAGGATGTCTGAAGACCAATGGGACCAGGTTCTTGCAGTTAACCTTAAGAGTGTTTTTAATTGCACTAAGGCCACAATGAGGTCAATGATGAAAGAAAGGAGCGGTAAAATCATAAATATCTCCTCTGTAGTTGGGGAGATTGGAAATATAGGCCAAGCAAATTATTCAGCATCTAAGGCAGGGATTCTTGGCTTAACAAAAACTTCTGCAAGAGAACTGGCTGCAAGGGGCGTTACGGTTAATGCCGTGGCTCCAGGCTTTATCAATACCGAGATGACGGAGAATCTCCCTGACAAGGCCAAAGAGGCGTTTATGTCGCAGATTCCCATGGAAAAGATGGGAGAACCTGAGGATGTGGCTGAGGCAGTTTATTGGTTGGCATCCAGTAGCGCAAATTATGTTACAGGGCAGGTTATCCATGTAAATGGTGGCCTTTATATGTAGTTATAATTAGTAAAAAACTTTATGGAGGTGAATGTATATGTCAGCTGAGGAGAAAATAAAAAAGATTATTTGTGAGCAGTTAGAGGTTAAAGAAGAGGATGTAGTTCCAGAGGCATCATTTGTTGATGATTTAGGGGCAGATTCCCTTGACCAGGTAGAATTGATTATGGCGTTAGAGGAGGAGTTTGATATTTCCATATCAGATGATGATGCCGAAAAAATAGCTACTGTCAAGGATGCTATTGAATATATTGCAAAGAGCAAGGAGTAAATTCATATAATCAGGAGAATGCAGTATGGAAAGGCGAGTTGTCATTACTGGGTTAGGAATGGTGACGCCCCTGGGTGTTGGTGTTGAAGAGAACTGGAAGGCCGTTTCAGAAGGAAAATCCGGAATAGGGTACATTACCAAATTTGACACATCTGCTTTTGCATCTAAAATAGCTGGTGAGGTTAAAAACTTTAGATCTGAGGATTTTTTGTCATCAAAGGATGTCAGGCATCTTGATATATTTATCCATTATGCCATAGCATCTACGCGTATGGCAATTGAGGATTCAGGGCTAAATATAACTTCCCGAAACAAACGTCGTATAGGATGCATAACAGGTTCAGGATTGGGTGGGTTAGGCACTATTGAGCATTACCATAAAATTTTATTAGAAAAAGGGCCAAAACGGATAAGCCCTTTTTTTATACCTGGAATAATTGCTAATATGGCCCCTGGTAAAATTTCCATTGAATTTGGGACAAGGGGACCAAATACCTCTATAGTAACAGCATGTGCCGCAAGCTCTCATGCCATTGGTGAATCATTTAAGATAATTAGTCGTGGAGCAGCCGATGCCATGATTACTGGTGGAACAGAGTCCGTTTTGACACCTTTGGCCTTAGGTGGGTTTATCTCCATGAAGTCCCTGTCAACGAGAAATGATGAACCGGAGAAAGCATCAAGGCCTTTTGATAAGGAAAGGGATGGCTTTATAATATCAGAGGGCGGAGGCATTATTATATTAGAGGAATTGAATTATGCATTAGATAGGGGCGCCCATATTTATGCTGAGATCATTGGGTACGGAATGTCTTCAGATGGCTATCATGTGGCAGCGCCTGACCCTGAGGGAGAGGGTGCAAGTGCATGCATGAAAGAAGCATTAAAGGATGCAAATATAAAACCAACGGAAATTGATTATATAAATGCCCATGGAACAAGCACCCCACTAAATGACCTATCCGAGACTAAGGGGGTAAAATCTGTCTTTGGTGATTATGCATACAAGGTGCCTGTGAGCTCAACGAAATCTATGACAGGCCATATGTTAGGCGGCACAGGAGTAGTAGAGGCCATATACTCTGTTTTAACGATTAACAATAACTTAATACCGCCAACTATTAACTACGAATTCCCAGACCCTGAATGTGATCTTGACTATGTTCCAAACAAGGCCAGAGAGGTGGATGTGAAAACAGCGCTGTCCAACTCTTTTGGGTTTGGGGGGACAAATTGTTCATTAATTTTTCGAGAATATACAAGCTGAAAAATTAAGCATAAACAGAAAAACAATGGATATAATAATAGGATCTGATCATGCTGGTTTTGACTTGAAAGAGAGAATAAAGGTATTTTTGTATGAAGAAAATGAGTTTCCTGTAAAGGACATAGGCACATTCAACAAAGATCCAATTGATTACCCCATTATTGCCCACGAGGCAGCCAAGAATATTTCTGAAAAAAAATTCAGCAGGGGCATACTGATATGCGGTTCGGGGATTGGTATGTCAATAGTTGCCAACAAACACAGAAATATCAGGGCTGCACTTTGCCACAACCTGTATACCGTCAAATTTAGCAGAAAGCACAATGATGCCAATATACTTGCCCTTGGCGGAAGGGTATTGGGAGTAGGCTTGGCATTAGAAATGGTGGATCTTTTTTTGCATACGGAGTTTGAGGGAGGTCGCCACAAGAGACGCTTAGATAAAATTGAAGATTGACCGGAAAACAAAATAATAAAATATTAGAAATCAACTCATTGGAGTTTTTATGAATTTAGAAAAAATAGATTCTGAGATTTCCGCCGCTATAGATAGAGAAACGGAGAGACAGAGAGGTAACCTTTTAATGATTGCCTCGGAAAATTATGTGAGTGGAGAAATAATTGATGTCCAGGCGAGTGTATTAACAAATAAATACGCAGAGGGGTATCCAGGCGCAAGGTATTATGCCGGATGTGAATATGTTGATGTTATAGAAAATCTTGCCATAGAAAGGGCAAAAGAAGTTTTTAATGCCGAGTATGCAAATGTGCAACCCCATTCCGGTACTCAGGCAAATATGGCAGTATATTTTTCGTTTTTAAAATTAGGCGATACAATACTATCAATGGATATGTCACACGGAGGACACCTGAGTCATGGGAGCAGCGCCAACTTCTCCGGTAAATTATATAAACCCGTATTCTACGGTGTAGACCGCGAAAACCATGTATTGGACTTTGATCAGATTAAATCTTTGGCAAACTCCCACAGGCCAAAACTAATTGTTGCCGGTGCCAGCTCTTACCCAAGGATAATTGATTACAAAAAGTTTAAGGAGATTGCAGAAGGCGTAGGGGCCTATTTACTTGTGGACATGGCCCATATTGCCGGTTTAGTGGCTGCAAATTTACATCCTTCCCCTGTTCCCTATGCCGATTTTATTACCGGCACCACCCATAAAACATTGCGTGGTCCCCGTGGTGGTTTTATCCTTGCAAGAGAAAAATATTCAAAGAAGATTGATGTCCAGGTTTTTCCAGGCACTCAGGGTGGGCCGTTAATGCATGTTATTGCTGCAAAAGCAGTGGTATTTAAACAGGCGATGACTACTGAGTTTAAAGAATATCAAAAACAGGTTATAGTAAATGCTAAGACACTTGCTGAGGAACTGTCCGGGAGAGGTTTGGAATTAATTAGCGGTGGCACTGATAACCATCTAATTTTATTAGATATTAGTAAAATAGGCCTTACCGGGGCTGAAGCTGAGGAGGTCTTGGAGCAAGCAGGAATAGTAGTAAACAAAAACATTATTCCATTTGATAAAAAAGGACCAAAGGTGACAAGCGGCATAAGGTTGGGTACGCCGGCTTTAACTGCAAGGGGAATGAAAGAGAGAGAGATGAAAAAAATTGCTGAATGGATTACCTTGGTATTGGAAAGACCCCATAGCAATGAGGTTATTGATAATATACAATCAATGGTTCATTCTCTTTGCAGACAATTTCCCATAATTTAGAAAGTCTCAACGTACCAAATTGACTGAAGAATTGTAATATTGGAGATATTCATTGACAAGACCTTCCTGGTCAGAGTATTTTATGTCAATAGCAAAGCTGGTAGCAACAAGGTCAACATGTCTAAGGAGACATGTTGGCGCAGTTTTGGTAAAGGACAAAAGGATAATCGCCACAGGATATAATGGTGCGCCTGCCGGTATAAGACACTGCGAAGAGACCGGCTGTCTGCGGGAGAAATTAGGAGTAAAGTCCGGTGAAAGACACGAGCTTTGCAGAGGCCTCCATGCCGAACAAAATGTAATTATACAGGCAGCGTATTATGGTGTTAGCACTAAGGAAACTATTCTTTACTCTACTCATAAACCCTGTATCATTTGCTCAAAGATGCTGATTAATGCAGGTGTGAAAAAAATTTTCTTTTCGGAGGGTTATCCTGATTCACTGGCAGATGAGATGATTGCTGAAGCACATATAGAAATAGAGAGGTTAGAGACATGAAATGTCCATTTTGTGGAGATATAAAGAATAAGGTAATTGACTCCAGGCTTAGCAAAGACAACATGATGATAAGAAGAAGGAGAGAGTGTCTTAACTGCGAAAAACGTTTTACCACCTATGAAAAGGTAGTTGCTGTTTTACCCATGGTGGTAAAAAAGGATGGCAGAAGAGAACCCTTTAACCTGGAAAAAATTAGGTCTGGGATCCAAAAGGCCTGCCAGAAAAGACCAATAAGCACTAATGACATTGATGAATTTGTTGATTCTTTACCTCAACTATTCCAGGAAACTGGGTTCAGGGAAATAAACAGCTCTGATGTAGGTGAAAAAGTTATTGAAAAATTAAAAGAATGGGACGATGTTGCATACGTCCGATTTTCGTCTGTCTATAGACAGTTTAAAGACATAAATGAATTTATGACAGAGTTAAAGGACCTTCTTAACGAAAGAAGGAGAGAAGGTTTATAGAATTTTCCCTAAAGAGACAGTGATAAGAATATTTTCCCACCTAAGAGATCTCCTAAAAAGATGTTTACACCAATCTAAAAATGGTAAATTCTGAGAATATTTCCACAGGTTCATAAATGATGGATAGTGATGAAAGATTTATGAAAAAGACCATCTCCTTGGCAAAGACGGGTCTTGGGTCAACATTTCCAAATCCAGTAGTTGGGGCTCTTTTGGTTAAAGATGGCAGGATTATTAGCTCAGGATATCATAAAAAAGCCGGGATGGAACATGCAGAGGTAGCGGCCTTGTCAAAGATCGGTGAAGGGGCAAGGGGGTCTACAATGTATGTTAATTTAGAGCCTTGCAATCATTACGGCAGGACACCACCTTGCACAAAGGCTATCTTAGAAAGCGGAGTATCGAGGGTTGTTGTAGGCATTAAAGACCCAAATAAAGGTGTAAATGGAGGAGGTTGTGAATTTCTTCGATCCAGGGGCATTGATGTAAAGTGCGGTGTACTTGAAGAAGAGTGCTCAAAATTGAACGAGGTTTATATAAAGAATGTAGTTGATGGAAAAATATTTGTTATTGTGAAAACCGCCCTAACACTTGACGGATGGATAGCAACAAAAACGGGAAATTCAAAGTGGATAACAAACAAAAAATCGAGAAAATTTGTTCATACCCTTAGAAAACAGACAGACGCTATTTTGGTTGGAGTGGACACTATAATAGCGGATAATCCGAAATTAACACCCTATATGATAAAAAAAGCAGGGCATAACCCTCTCAGGATTATTGTTGATACGAATCTAAGGATTCCATTGAATAGTTATGTGCTTAATTCAGAGACTGCGCACTTGACCATCATAGCCACAGGTAGTAATGTAGATAAAATAAAAACAGAGTCTGTAAAAAACCTTGGCGCAAGGGTGATGCAATGCCAAGTCAAAGATGGTCAGGTCGACATGTCGGATTTATTTGATAGGCTGGTAAAAATTCCGATATCCTCTGTTCTCGTAGAGGGCGGTGCAAAAATATACAACTCAATAATTAGAGGTTACCTTGCAGATAAATTCTATTTATTTTTGGCGCCTAAGATATTGGGAGGAGATGATGGGGTGCCGTTTATGAGGGGGCCAGGTTCTAATATGATAAAAGATTCCTACGCGCTTACCGTTAAAAAAGTAAGTAAATTTGACGGTGATATCATGATAGAGGCCTACCCTGAGCAGTAAAACCGTAGCTTATGAACGGGTGTAAAGGCAAAGACATCCAAGATCGTTAACCTTTTATTATTTTAGCAAATCATGTTTACCGGCATTATTGAAGGAATAGGGGAAATAAAAAATATCCAGAAATATGGTTCAGAGGCAACTTTTGCCATCAAGGTGCCTTCACTTTTTTCTGATTGCCGGGAAGGAGACAGTGTTGCTGTTGAGGGTGTTTGCCTGACTATTACCAGTATTAAGGGTAGTTTTTTTACCTTGGATGTATCCAAAGAGACACTCAAGAGAAGCACCTTAGGTAATATGAGACAGGGCGAAATAGTGAATCTTGAAAAGGCCCTCCGATTATCTGACAGACTCGGCGGGCATCTTGTGAGCGGTCATGTGGATGGTAAAGGAGTAATAGAAAAATTTAAAAAATTGCAAAGATCGTTTATTCTTCAAGTTAAGGTTGAAGAAAGTTTAGGCAAATATTTGATAGAAAAGGGCTCTGTTGCAGTCGACGGGGTCAGTCTCACTATTAACAAATGCATTAATACTTCTTTTTATGTAAATATTATTCCAAAGACCATAAAAGAGACTGCAATGATGAGAAAAAAGGTTGGAGATAGGGTAAATATAGAGGTAGATCTTATATCCAAATACATAGAAAAATTTCTTTTTAATGATAAAACATCCATAATTGATAAAGGTCCGTCAAGGATAAACAGGGCCATGTTAGATAAGTATGGTTTTGGAGGAAACAATGGGGATTTCTAAGATCGATGATGTAATTGAAGATTTGAGGAAAGGCAAAATAATTATCCTCGTAGACGATGAGGATAGGGAAAACGAGGGTGACCTTACAATGGCAGCAGAGAAGGTTACACCTGAGGCAATTAATTTTATGGCTAAGCATGCAAGGGGTCTTATTTGCCTTTCTCTCAGTCCGGAGATGGCCGAAAAATTAAACCTTCCTCTCATGGTTCAGGACAATCGGTCTACTTTTAACACTGCCTTTACCGTGACCATAGAGGCCAAAAACGGGGTAACTACTGGAATATCTGCTGCTGACAGGGCCCATACCATTCTTACTGCCGTGGCAGACGATGCTTCCTCTGAAGATCTGGTTCAGCCGGGACACGTATTTCCCTTACGGGCACGGAGGGGAGGAGTTTTGTTCAGGACAGGGCAAACAGAGGGTTCTGTTGATCTTGCCAGAATTGCAGGACTAAAGCCGGCAGGTGTTATTTGCGAGATTATGAATGAAGACGGAACCATGGCCAGGAGGCCTGATTTAGATAAGTTTGCAAAAAAACATGACCTGAAAATTGCTACTGTTGCTGATATTATTGCTTATAGAATCAGGAATGAATCTTTTGTCCGTAAAGAGGCAGAGACAATTTTACCTACCCCTTATGGAGAATTTAGGGCTTTAGGATTTCGTAATGAGATAGATCAGAGTGAGCATCTGGCGCTGGTAAAGGGCGAGATTGACCCTGATAAAGATATTATGGTCAGGGTTCACTCCGAATGCCTTACAGGAGATGTGTTTGGTTCTCTTAGGTGTGACTGCGGAGACCAATTAAAAAAGGCTGCCGAAATGATTAACCAGGAAGGGCTCGGGGTTCTTATTTATTTAAAACAGGAAGGAAGGGGCATAGGGTTGGTAAATAAGCTAAAGGCCTATGCCTTGCAAGATAAGGGATTTGATACAGTAGAAGCAAATGAAGAACTGGGGTTTAAGCCTGATTTAAGAGACTATGGAATAGGTGCGCAGATTCTTGTTAGCCTTGGTGTTAAAAAAATGAGGTTGATGACAAACAACCCTAAAAAGATGATAGGGCTTGAGGGTTATGGGCTACAAATAACAGAAAGGATTCCCATTGAAATTTCTGCAAGGCCGGAGAATCAGCGCTATCTATTGACAAAATGTGAGAAACTGGGACATATAATGACATGGAACCACAAGTAGAATATTGTATAGGCATTAAAGGTTAAAAAGATAACTTATTATTTTAAACAAGGGGGTTAACATGCCCAAATACATTGAAGGAGAGATTTCTGCAAAGGGAATTAGATTTGCGATTGTTGTTAGTCGTTTTAATGACTTCATTAGTCAACGATTATTAGATGGTGCACTGGATGCATTAAAAAGACACGGAGCAGGGGAGCCTAATGAGCAGACAGCTATTTTCAAAGTGCCTGGGGCGTTTGAGATACCGCCTATAGCAAGAAAATTGGCCTTAAGCAATAAATTCGATTGTGTTATATGCTTAGGCGCCGTAATAAGAGGAGAAACCCCGCATTTTGAGTATATCAGCTCCCAGGTATCTCGGGGAGTTGCATCTGTAGCCCTCGAAAGCCAGGTACCGGTTTCATTTGGCATTGTGACATGCGATACATTAGAGCAGGCTATTGATAGGGCAGGGGCCAAGAGCGGTAACAAGGGATGGGATGCTGCTGTTTCCGCCATGGAGATGGTAAATTTGTTTAAGGCCTTAGAATAAATATAACATAATACGACAAATGGGTAATAGAAGGCAATCAAGAGAACTGGCAATAAAAGTTCTTTTTAGTCTGGATTATTTTAAGACTGATCCAGAGGAATGTTTTGATCTAATCTGCAACAATTTTGATGCATCTAAAAATATTAAACCCTTCTCTCGAGAGCTTGTCTTAGGTGTTTCACTTTGCCTTGAAGAGATAGATCAATTAATAGATGAAACCTCTAAGAATTGGCGATTAGAGCGTATTGGGAGAGTTGACCGTGCCATACTGAGGTTGGCAATATATGAATTTTTGAAAAGAGACGAAATTCCACTAAAGGTATCTATTAATGAGGCAGTGGATTTAGGGAAAAAATTTGGAGGCAAGCAATCAGGCGCATTTATTAACGGATTGTTGGATAAAATCTATAATAAAATAAAGGTGGATCCAAAAGAAACCTTGGAAAATCAGTCTGATAATGCAGTGTAGATATGAAACTGGATTTATTGTTAACCTGTAGGGATTTAAATCAACTATGGCATCAGGCAGTAGTTGGTTTTTTGTTTGAAAATGAAACCTTTTACAATGGTCACCTTCACGAACTAAATAAAAAATTAGAAAATTACTTAAGCCATCTTAGCGGAAGCCATCTCCTCACCGGAAAACAAGAAGAGGTATTTCTAATTGACCCTCAAGGCAAGATTAATGCAGATAAATTATTATTTTTTGGGTTAGGACCGATCAGCGGTTATTTGCCGTATATTATAGATATTGTTACAGAAAAGGCATCGGTAACCCTTGAAAGTCTCCAGTTATATGACATATTAATAATAGTATCCCATGAGAATGAAATAAAAACACCTTATATAGATTTGATAAAATCTATTATAATTAATTTAATTGAGTACTGTAACAAAAAGAAATTTGGTGAGATGAAGGTCGTTTTTCTGATTGAAGAACCATATATGGAAGATTTAAAAAACTTAAAAAAAGAGTTAGGGTCATATTTCGACCCCATTGTTGATTATTCAATATTAATTGAACCTAACTAAGAAATAACATTAAAGAGTCTAAAATGAAAAAATATAACCCCCATGAAATAGAATCGAGATGGCAGTCTTATTGGGATGAAAAAGATTGCTTTAAGGCCGTTGAAGACAATACTAAAGAAAAGTATTATTTGCTTGAAATGTATCCATATCCCTCTGGAAAAATTCACATGGGGCACGTTAGAAATTATGCCATCGGAGATGTAGTTGCTCGATATAAAAGGATGAAAGGATTTAATGTGCTCCACCCCATGGGATGGGATGCATTTGGTATGCCGGCGGAGAATGCTGCTATAGAGAATAACACGCACCCTGCAAAATGGACATATGATAACATAGACTATATGAGATCTCAGTTGAAGAGGGTGGGATTTAGCTATGATTGGGACAGAGAACTGGCTACATGCAGGGAGGAGTATTATCGATGGGAACAACTTATTTTCCTGAAGATGTTTGAAAAGGGTCTGGCATACAGAAAAAAGACCTTTGTTAATTGGTGCGAGAAATGCCAGACAGTATTGGCCAATGAACAGGTCGTTGATGGATGTTGCTGGAGGCATACTGATCAGGAGGTTGTTTTAAAAGAGATGGATAGCTGGTTTCTTAAAACCACGGAGTACACAAAGGAATTGCTTGAATATTGTGATAATCTTCCAGGTTGGCCGGATAAGGTTTTGACTATGCAAAAAAACTGGATAGGTGAGAGCCACGGCGCTATCATAAAGTTTCCTGTAATTGATTATGATTACTCTATAGAGGTTTTCACAACAAGGCAGGATACTGTTTTTGGTGCAACCTTTTTATGTTTTGCCCCAGAGCATCCTATGGTAAAGAAAATGACAAGAGGAACATCTCAACAGGATAAAGTAGATGACTTTATTGAAAAAACCCTTAAAGTTGATACTTTTATGAGAACAGCCGATTTTACCGCCAAAGAGGGGGTATTCACCGGTAGATTCTGTTTAAATCCAGTGACTAATGAAAAAATGCCCATATATATTGCCAATTTTGTTCTATATGAATACGGCACAGGTGCAATTATGGCGGTTCCTACCCATGATCAAAGGGATTTTGAATTTGCAAAGAAATATGATTTGCCCTTAAAGATTGTAATAAAGCCGGAAGACAGTAAAATGACTGAGGCGGAAATGGACGAGGCCTTCGTAGATGATGGTATTTTGGTAAACTCAGGCCGGTTTAATGGTATGAAAAACAGGGATGCCCTTGACAATATAGCTGATTATCTTGAGTCTAAGGGTATGGGCCATAAAACAATAAACTATCGTCTGAAGGATTGGGGTATAAGCAGGCAAAGGTATTGGGGCGCCCCTATACCAGTCATTTATTGTGAAAAGTGCGGGGTAGTGCCGGTTCCGGAAGATCAACTGCCGGTAGTCCTTCCCCTTAACTTAGACCTTAAAGAAGGTGGAAAATCGCCATTATCTTTTGAGGCCGCCTTTTATGAGACGAAATGCCCAAAGTGTGGCCAAACAGCAAAAAGAGAGACCGACACAATGGATACCTTTGTTGAGTCATCGTGGTATTTTGACCGATTTGCATCTCCCAGATACAATGATGGCCCATTTGATAAAGAAAAGGTGTCCTACTGGATGCCGGTAGACCAGTATATAGGCGGAATTGAACATGCCATATTACACTTACTGTATTCCCGATTTTATACAAGGGTTCTTAGAGATTTGGGTTATTTAACAATAGATGAACCATTTACGAATCTTTTAACGCAGGGGATGGTCTGCAAAGAGACAATGAAATGCAAAAAACATGGGTTTCTCTTCCCGGAAGAGGTCAAAGATGGAAAATGCATTCACTGCGGTGAGGAAGTGGAAATTGGCCCTTCTATAAAGATGTCAAAATCTACCAAGAACGTATTGGACCCCCAGAATTTGATTGAAAGATATGGAGCAGATACTGTTAGGATGTTTTGTTTATTTGCATCTCCACCGGAAAGGGACCTTGAGTGGAATGATGAAGGCGTTGAGGGTTCCTGGAGGTTTCTTAAAAGGGTGTGGCGTATAGTGACTGAAAACAGGGATAATTTAAGAAAAAGCAGTCCCTGTAAGGATTTTTCGTCCCTTCCCCCTTATTTAAAGGACGTATATCGAAAAATACACCTGACAATAAAAAAGGTGACTGAAGATATTGAAGACAGGTTCCATTTTAATACAGCTATTAGCGCAATTATGGAATTATTTAATAAGATAAATCAGCTAATCAACGATGAAAAAGAATTAAACGAGGCTGACTGGTCTGTTATAAAAGAGGCTGTAGAAACTATGGTAATCCTGTTAAACCCTGTTGTTCCACATATTTCAGAAGAACTATGGAGAGAATTAGGGTATAAAAATAGTTTAGTTAAACTTTCATGGCCAAAGTATAGGGAAGAGTTTCTCGAAAAAGAAACTCGCATAATTGTTGTTCAGGTAAACGGCAAGGTCAGGAGCAGGATAGAGGCGCCGGTTTCATTAGATGAAAAGGAAATTGAATCTATGGCGCTATCAAATGAAAGAATACGGAAATTTATAGGAGAGAGGCCGATAAAAAAGGTTATTGTTGTTCAGGGAAAACTGGTAAATATAGTTATATAATTTACATGATCCATCCATTTAAAAGAAAAAAAACTAAAGCATATAAAATAACCGCTGATTACATATTTATATTGATATTATGTCTTACTTTATTTAGCTGCGGTTATAATTTTAGACCTGCTGGTGGATCAATAGGTGTGAACTTAGACTCCATAGCCATTCCTGTTTTTTCCAGCCCCTCTTCTTTTATGGGACTGGAAGGTGATTTTACAAGGATAGTCAGAGAAGAGTTTATAACACATTCCAGGGTAAGGATTGTTGGAAAAAATGAAGCCCAAGGTGTTTTATGCTGCAGAATTCATTCTGTAAAAACTACCCCATTGACCTATTCAGTATTAAAGCAGACCATACATGGCCATACCTCGACAGATAAAGTCACAAAATCGCGAACATTGAGGGTAAAGATAGATATAAAATTGACAGATACAAAGACAGGAAAGATAATTTGGAAGGATTCAACCCTCACTGAAGAAGCAAACTTTCAGGTTAGCACGGACCCTCTGAGCACACTCCATAATCAGCGCCAGGCATTTATATTAATAGCTCACAGGTTTGCAACAAGAATTTATTCAAGGACTATGGAAAGGTTTTAATGCAGTATTTAACGCCGGACAATGTTCTCATCTCTTTAAAGGAAAACGCCCTTGCACCGTTTTATCTCTTTTATGGGCCTGAAGAATTCTGGATTGAGATAACTCTTGATAAGATAAAAGACGGTTTTATCTCTAAATCAGCAAGGGATTTTAATTTAGAAACACTTTATGGTGGAGAGAATTCACCTAATGAAATAATAAGTAGGGCCAGATCGCTCCCTTTTATTTCTTCACATAGGCTGATACTTGTCAGGAATACTGAAAAATTCACTAAAACTGCCCTGGACACCTTCCTCGCCTATCTCGATAATCCAGTTGATTCAACTTGTATTATATGGCTATCGGAAAAGATAGATTTGAGAAATAAATTTTATAAAAAGATTAATGAATACGGAAGGGCAGTAAATTTTAAGAAATTAACCGAACAGCAGATATACAGATGGATACAAAAGCGGGCAAAGGATGAAGGGCTCATTTTGGAAAAAGATGGACCATCCTTTCTTTATCAGATGATCGGAGACAATTTGAGGGATATTTATAGTGAAATAGTGAAACTATCACTCAGATATCCAAACTCAAACGTAGGCATTGAACAGATAAAGGAATTGGCTGTTTTTAGCAAGCTCTATACTATTTTTGAGTTAGTAGATTATGTTTTCCAAAGGGATGCATCTCGTTCCACTGAAGCCTTGAACAGATTTTTTGATACGCAAGGGAGAGAAAATAATCGATTATTAGGGCTCTTGCAAATGTTGGCAAGACAGATTAGGTTGCTCTTGGCAGCTAAATCCTCGGTAGAAGTAGGTGGAGGAAGAGGAAATATGGCCCAAGAATTAAGACATTTGCCTGACTTTGTAGTAAGAAAATGCATTACACAAGGAAAATTATGGAAGGAAAATGAACTTTACGAGTCCTTGGGCCATATTTACAAGGCGGACGAATTAATCAAAAGCGGCTCAAAAGGTGATATTATTTTGGAGAACTTAATATTTCGTCTTTGTTTTCCTGGGAACTTGTAGCAGCGATTTTATTTACCTGCAAGGTTAATCTGGAGATTTTTCTGTTTGCAGTATTCCTGTGTATTATCCCTTTAGATTTAATCTTATGAAGAATTGAAGTTGCTTCATTAAGGGACAGTCGTGCATCCTCAACCTTCTTGTCTGCTATAGCAAGCCTGACTTTTTTAACGGCACTTTTAGCCCTTGTCTTATATGCCGTGTTTATTGATCTCCGTACCTTATTTTGCCTGTCCCTTTTGATAGCGGATTTATGATTTGCCAAATTTTTTCCTCCTGAATTATTAATTTTTGTGAGACATTAAACTAATATAATAATTGTGTCAAGGTTTTTTTATGAAAGAAAATGAACTCGTTACCCGGGCTGCTGGAATAGTTGGTATTTTTACCTTTCTTAGTAGGATTATGGGTTTAATAAGAGACATTCTTATAGCAAGCTTCTTTGGCTCAGGTATGGCGGCGGATGCATTTTTTGTTGCATTTCGTATACCAAACCTTTTCAGGAGACTGTTTGCCGAGGGATCATTTTCAGTATCTTTCATACCTGTTTTTACTGAATACCTTCAAAAAAAATCTAAACATGAGGCTATTTACCTTGCTCAAATTGTTTTAACAGCCCTGACTGTAATCTTGGTATTCTTCACAATTGTTGGACTTGTATTTTCCCCATTCCTTATAAGAATTATTGCGCCGGGTTTCGGTGGGATAGGGGAAAAATATAACCTCGCGGTTTTCTTGACCAGGATAATGTTCCCTTATATATTTCTCGTTAGCCTGTTATCTCTTTTCAGCGGGGTGCTTAACTCTCTTAAGCATTTTTCAGCACCTGCTGCTGCCCCTATTTTTTTAAATCTCTCTATGATTGCCACGCTGATTTTTCTGACACCACACATGAAGATACCATCAGCAGGTTTGGCTATTGGCGTTATAGGGGGAGGGGTTCTGCAGTTGGCATTGCAGATTCCTTTTTTGATTAATAAAGGCATGTCCTTTGCCCCCAAATGGAGCTTAAGACATCCAGCATTAAGAAAAATAGTGATGCTTATGATTCCAACAATATTTGGTTCGGCAATTTATCAAATTAATCAATTAGTTGGAACATTATTAGCCTCTTTTTTAGAAGAAGGGAGTATTTCTTACCTTTATTATGCAGACAGGCTCGTGCAGTTTCCCCTTGGAGTTTTTGCCATTGCAATCAGCACCGCAGTTTTGCCGTCCTTATCAAGAGAGGCATCTAACGGTAAAATCACTATGTTAAAAGATACACTTTCCCATGCCCTGAGACTCACCATGTTTATAACAATTCCTGCAATGGCAGGCTTGATTGTTTTAAGGCAGCCAATAGTGAAACTGTTATTTGAAAGGGGGGCATTCGATTCTTTCAGTACAGCAATGACTGCCAATGCTCTTCTGTATTATTCCTTGGGATTATGGTCATTTGCAGGTCTTAGAATCTTTGTATCCGCCTTTTATTCGCTGCAGGATACAAAAACACCGGCAAAGGTAGCGGCAATTGCCATGATTTCAAACATCATCTTTTCTCTTTTATTGATGGGGCCTTTAAAGCACGGTGGTCTGGCCCTGGCCCTTTCTCTTGCATCAACATTGCAATTATTTATACTTATTTTTTTGTTGAGAAAGAGATTGGGTGGGATAAATGGAAGGATAGTTGCAGGTTCAATGATCAGGTCACTTATTTCGTCTCTGGCGATGGGTGCCGTTATATTCTTTATTTATATAAAGGTCTTTGCATATCATTTTACGCAAAACACTCTTTTGTTAGCAACCGGCCTTTCAATCACCATACTTTCTGGTGTGATTATATATTTTGTCTCGGCAAAATTATTAGGCAGTGAGGAAATTTCATATATCAAGGGAATGCTTAAAGGAATTGTAGCCGTTAAGGATTCGAAATTCACGATTTCCAGGTGAAATAGGAATTCCGGG
Organism: Thermodesulfobacteriota bacterium; assembly: GCA_034718555.1. Lineage (GTDB taxonomy): Bacteria > Desulfobacterota > DSM-4660 > Desulfatiglandales > B25-G16 > M55B121. The sequence goes on along the minus strand of JAYEMW010000381.1, from coordinate 26,058 downwards.
TCGATTAATTTAAAATATGTATTTTATGTCAAAAAACGATTGACAATGGTATTACTTCAGTTATACCATGTAATCATGAAAACAGCCATATCCATACCTGACGATGTATTTGTGTCTGCAGACCGTTTAGCAAAGAGGCTGCAAATGTCTCGGAGCGAACTCTATGCATGTGCCGTGAAAGAATACATTGCTGAGTTCCATCACGCCGGCGTTAAGGAAAAACTGGACCAGATATATGCGTCTGAAAAGGCACCAATAGACTCGGCCGTACTGGTTGCACAAGCCATATCCATTTTTAGAGAGGAATGGTGATGCAGCGCGGGGATATCTGGTGGGCCACACTTCGATCTCCTGCCGGTTCTGAGCCAGGCTACCGTCGACCCGTGCTCATAGTTCAGAGCGACGATTTTAACAAGAGCCGAATCAACACAGTTGTAGTTGCTATCCTGACCTCCAATCTTCGCCTTCAACACGCCCCTGGTAACGTGTTCCTGTCGAAACAGAAGACCGGGCTTTCAAAGGATTCGGTAGCTAACGTTTCCCAAGTTGTCACACTGGACAAATCTTTCCTTGCTGAACGGATTGGAAGTCTTTCTGCAGACAAGATAAAGTATGTGGATGATGGCCTCCGTCTTGTACTCAATTTGTAGAACGTAGCGTGGAAGAAGGAAAATGCAATGGTCTGTCGTTCAGCTTTGTTCAAGCATCTGATTTGCACGGTTAGCGGCTAAGCCAAGCGTGGTGTAAGGATATAAAGGCAGACCTGCCCTGACTTGTGTTATATGTGAACCCGCAACCTGCGAACGGGTCATGCCTTGCTGATTTACAGGATTCTATGATAAACCAAACCATAATAAATGACCTCAAAAGTAAGCCCGCCTTAACTGAAAAAAACCTTCAAATCATAGCCTGTGCAGGTTCCGGAAAAACAGAATTCATTTCCCATCGAATTGCCTATATTATTGCCAAGAAAATAGCCAAACCGGAAAACATTGTTGCCTTTACTTTTACGGAAAAGGCAGCGGAAGAACTGAAATTCAGAATCAGGAGCAAAATAAAAGATCTGATAGGTCACCAGCCGGATATTGGTGATATATATGTAGGGACAATCCACAGTTTCTGTTATGAATTTGAACCTGATTCAAATCTAAGCAAGTCCTTTCTGATTATTGCGCCGAATATAATTGTATTTGAGCGTTTAAAGGAGGATTTTGAGAGCGGTAAAATATTTCAGGAATGGGACTTAATACCAAATGAATGGAAACACGACTGGCAGATGACCTATATCCTTCGTGGCGAAAGCAGGAAGACCTCCACGGAGGGCACGCTTTATCTTACCAATATTCACCAGTTGTATGCACCAAGAAATAACGATAATTATGACGACCCTGTAAATCGCCTGTTGGGATAAAAACCCAAAGAAGCCACCGGCTCATGGGAAGAGAATCTGTTAGGCAGGATTAAAGCGCATGATGATCTCTTTATTATCAATGACGAAGCCCATCACGTCCATGATGAAGACCTGGAGTGGATGCAGGTTATTTCTCGTCTGCATAATCACCTGAAAGACAAGAGACATAAAGGAATATCCTTACAACTCGACTTTACGGCCACGCCCAAGGATCAGAACGGTACCTTTTTCCCGTGGATTATTTCTGATTATCCGCTGGCGCAAGCCATTGAAGACCGTATCGTCAAAGCACCCTTGATTGTCCACCAGACAGATAAATCTGACCCGGAGAAGTACGACAGTGCCAGTGTTGCTTATGCCGAGTGGCTCAGCATAGCTATTTCGCGCTGGAAAGATCATTATAAGGCATACGGCAAGGTCAAAAAGAAACCGGTTCTTTTTATCATGGCGGAAAACACACGGGATGCAGATGATATTTATGAGTCATTGAAATCCAAAGCAGAATTTAAAGGAGACGGGCAACTCCTTTTAATCCACACTGATAAAAAGGGCGAAATCCAGAAGCGAGACCTGGAAAGAGCAAGAGAGGCTGCACGGTTAATTGACGAGCCGGAGAATAAAATAAGAGCTATAGTCAGTGTCATGATGCTGCGGGAAGGCTGGGATGTACGCGGTGTTTCAATTATATTGGGTCTAAGGCCTTTTACTGCAAAGGCAAATATACTGCCTGAACAGGCCGTTGGTCGGGGACTTCGTCTGATGCAAGAAGTTGGCCCGGATTATATTCAAATTGTTGAAATTATCGGCACACAGAAATTTGAGGAATTTGTCAAACAACTGGAAGTGGAAGGTGTCGGAGTTGGATATACACGGCAAACGCCGGACATGGGGCAATATGTTTTTCCGCATAAAGCGAAGATGAAATTCAATATTGAAATTCCTTTGTTAACGCCGTCTTACTCCCGTCAGTTAAGTAAGCTGGATGCTTCATTTATAGATGAATTGCCAGCAAATCCAAGAGGATTGAAAGTAACCGAAGGAGTGATAAACAAGGTAGAATTGGTTGAAACAGTTACTCAAAAAACTGTTGCTCAGAAAAAGGTAACAATTGATGAAGCTGTTCCTGAAATCAATGAAATATTAATAAATTTAACCAATCGTATTTGCAAGGAAGCACGGATAGATGGACATTTTGCAGCGGTTTATCCCTTATTGCGAAAATATTTGAAATATGTGTTTTTCGGCCAGGAAGTAGATCTGGATAATAAAAAGATAAGAAGATTGTTAACAGATTCACGTAACACGTCAGAAATTATTAAAACCCTGGCAAAAGCAATCGGTGATAAAACTATTACGACTACAACGGTGAAGATGAAAAGCGATCCGTTATGCTTATCTGAGTTGGATGGATTTTACTGGAAACGGATGTGGGTCGAGTTGGATAAGACCATATTTAACATCACCCCATGCTTTAATGATTTTGAAAAACATTTTGCGCAGTTATTGGATAAATCAAGAGATATCACCAAATTTGCAAAGCTGGCGGAGACCTATACAAAGTTCTCAATTGAATACATCAATTACAAGGGCGCTATTGCGTATTACTATCCTGATTTTGTAGCGGAACAGAAAACCGGTGAAAAAATTACCATGTGGCTAATCGAGACAAAAGGTTGGGAACAGGAAGACGTTCCACTAAAGGATGCCAGGGCGGAAAGATGGTGTGACGATGCAGCCAAACTAACCGGAATTTCTTGGCGTTACCTGAAAGTTCCCTATATTCAATATATGAGCATTACAAAAAAGTTAAGCTCAATGCCTTCTGAAAACTTTGATAAGTTCGTGGAAATCCTAAAAAGGGCCTTGACTGACAACCAACTCGCATTAAATTTATGACAAATTTAATCGTTTTTTCGGTGCTATCTGATAAAGCTTATGCATGGATTGGCATGAGATAGAATCGAGATTATTTGAAGTAGGTTATTAATGCAATAATTCCATAATCTTTGTGACCTTTGTGCCTTCTTTGAGAACTTTGTGGTTAAAACAAGAACCACAAGGATCACGAAGGACTCACAGAGATCACCAAGAAAGAAAAACAAATATTAAATTTACACATTTTTAACTTTAAAGCCCTTCAGGACAACAAGGCAATGAGAAAAACAACCTTTTTTATATTCATTATAACATCTATACTTTTTTACCACATCACAGAAACACAATGTGAATCTAAATTTGAGTCTACTAACCCGGGGCTTAGACAAGATTGTATGTACTGGTATGATCGGGGTGTTAAAAAGAGGGTCTGGATGGCCACGGATGAAATGGCTTTAATTTCGAATGAAAGAGACAGGGAAGGAGATAATGTCTCCTTTGCTCAGCGACTCTACCCTGATGCTGTCATAACAGAAAAAAATAATTTTGTCGTTTACCTGAAGACGTTAAAATCTTTTGATACGGGCAAGACATTGCGTAGTGTTTCCCGTGACTTTTTTTTACATCCAGTCTTTTACAAAGGCAAGGAGAAAAAGGCAGGTGGAAAGATGGTATTGATGAATGAGATTATAGTGCAATACCCTCAACATATCAGTGAAGACCTGATTGTATCTATTGAAATAGAATTTGGATTAGAAAAGTTGAAGCAGTTTGACTTTGCCGAAAGCACATTTTTATATAAAACAGATAGCCCATTAAACTCCCTTGATATCACCTCAAGGCTCATTGAATCCGGTTATGTTAACTACGCATATCCCCACTGGTTAAGACCAGCCGGAAAGCGGGCAATTCCAGATGACCCTCTATTTCAGGATCAATGGCATTTAAAAAACACCGGGCAGGGTAATGGGACACCTGGAGAGGATGTTAATATTGTATCTGCATGGGACAAATACAGAGGGTCTAAAAATGAGGTTATTGCTATTGTAGATTATGACGGCCTGGAGATAGACCATGAAGACCTTTCCGCGAATGTTATAGCTGATAAGTGCTGGGATTATATTGATGGAGATAATGACCCAACCCCTATATCGAATAGTGACTCTCACGGAACTTCCTGTGCCGGTCTGGCAGCAGGCAGAGGGTTTAATGGCCTCGGTATATGCGGGGCGGCTCCGTATGCAGGTCTAATTGGGTACCGTATTCCAGATGAACTGTCAGATGTAAATGAATCTCTGGCGCTGTCAAAAAATGGAGAATTAGTGGATATATACAGTAATAGCTGGGGTCCTCCGGACCCTTCCTATATATATGATTCACCAGTACTTGAAGGCCCAGGTGAGTTGGTGGATGATGCCATTATTAATGGTATAACCAATGGACGTCAGGGTCTTGGAAATATATATATATGGGCCGGAGGAAACGGAGGTGAATTTGATGACAATGCAAATTATGATGGTTATGCCAATTCTCGATATACTATTGCCGTGGCAGCATCAACGCAGGATGGAAACAAGGCTGTATACTCCGAAGAAGGCGCTGATATTATGGTGAATGTGCCTGCAGGGAGTCTTAGCTTTGGTGTGACAACAACTGATCTTACCGGGTTTCCAGGAGATGATTATGGGAATTATACGTCTGATTTTGGTGGAACTTCAGCATCCGCCCCTTTGTTGGCTGGAATTACCGCACTTATACTGGAAGCTAATCCTGAATTAACATGGAGAGACATACAGCATATTATTATTGAGACTGCAGAGAAAAATGATCCTAATGATGATGATTGGGCTGTTAATGGAGCAGGTTACCACATTAACCATAAATATGGGTTTGGACGTGTAGATGCGCAGGCAGCGGTTAATGCCGCTGTTTTCTGGAATTCCGCACCTCCTGAGAAAACAGTTGAAGATAGCTCCAGTCCTGATATTAAAATACCCAATAATGACTCTACAGGCGTTACATCTTCTATTTTTATTGAAGATGATTTGAAGGTGGAGTTTGTAGATATCTATTTTTCAGCGGCGGATCATAATTCCTGGGGAGATCTGGAAATTACTCTCATATCACCTGATGGCACAAAAAGTGTACTTGCAAAAAAACATTACTGTAATCATTTTGATCGATATGAAAACTGGCGATTTGGCAGTGTACGCCATTATGGTGAATACTCAAGGGGGAATTGGTCGCTCAATGTAAAAGATATAAACGGTGAGTTTTTCACCGGCACTTTGCAGTCATGGGGGCTTAGAATATATGGCACAGGGTTTCATTCAGATGGTGATTTAGCGCCTTATGGAAATAGGGATGGGAAGGTAAATGTAGCTGATGCATTAGTGGCATTAAATTTTGCCCTGGGGTTATCCATACCAACTGCAGAGGATATAAAATATGGAGATGTAGCTCCTATGGATGATTATGGTAACCCTGATCCAGATGGTCAGATTACTGTTGGTGATGCAATTGTTATCTTAAGAAAGGCCCTTGGTATTATTTCTTTTTAATCCACAGATTTCGCAGATTACACAGATTACTCTAATTATATGAAAAACGTATAGGTAAAACAGTGGGAAACTATGAACGAGCATATATTTTGTTAATTTTAAAACAGATTTTTTCTTGACATTTTATAAAAATATGCACTATGTTTTATCACGGTAATGACCTAGGCTACATTTGCAGGTCGGCTTTGCTCTGTAGGATCGCTTCCTTTGCCAGAGTAGCGGCCTTAGGCTTGGTATCATTATGGAAAATTTGTGAAAGGAGGTCGATACTATGGCAGAAGGAACAGTAAAATGGTTTAGCAACAAAAAAGGATACGGCTTTATCCAGCAGGAAGATGGCAATGACTTGTTCGTCCATCATTCTGCGATCAATATGTCTGGATTCAAAACCCTTGCTGAAGGTGAGCAAGTAACTTTTGAAGTAGAAGACAGTGACAGGGGACCAAAGGCCAAAAATGTAGAAAAGGTGTAGATTATTCTTGAATACTGTTGCAAAGGGCATCTCGTCAGTATAAGGAGATGCCCTTTTTATTTGCAACCATTTATTATGAAAATAAACAAAGCATATCTCAGTAAAGCCATTGATAATTTCAGTAAGTCAAATATACTTATTATAGGCGATACTATGTTAGACAGATTCATATGGGGCAATGTATCGAGAATTTCCCCTGAAGCCCCGGTACCTGTAGTCGAGGTTCATCATGAAACAACATTGTTAGGGGGAGCGGCCAATGTTCTTAATAATGTAATGTCATTAGGCGGAAAAGTTTTGTTATGCAGCGTTGTTGGAAATGATGCTGCAGGAAGAGATGTAATATCTAAACTGGATAAACTTGGTGTAGGTAAAAATGGCGTAATTATTGAGGATAGCAGGCCTACAACTCTTAAAACGCGAATTATTGCCCAAGACCAACAGGTAGTAAGATATGATCTGGAAAAAAGGGCTCCCCTAAGTCCTGGAGTAGAGAATAAAATTCTAAATTTTGTGGACAAAAAAAGAGAAGTCATCTCTGGAATAATAATCTCTGATTATGGTAAAGGTGTAGTGTCACAAAACCTTATGAAAGGATTAAGAGATATCATTTTAGGACAAAGTATTCCTGTTACAGTAGACCCAAATATTATGAATTTCAATTTCTATCAAAATGTAACCTTGATAACGCCCAATCATGTTCAGGCAAGTAAAATAGCAGGTATTGAGGGGGATAGCGAAAAAAGTCTGGGTAATATCGCAAGAAAATTGTTAAATAAGAGTAAAAGTAAGGCATTGTTAATTACCAGAGGAAAGGATGGAATGACTCTATTTGAAGAAGATGGAAGCCTGACTCATATAAAATCAGTTGCAAGAAAGGTTTATGATGTAACTGGTGCAGGGGACACAGTGATAGCAACTTTAACACTTGGCATGACCAGCGGGCTTAATCTTAAATCTTCCGCATATCTCTCAAATATAGCTGCAGGTATTGTAGTCGGGGAGGTTGGAACGTCAACTGTAGCATTAGATGCTCTTAAAAAATCGGCTCTTTCTTAGATAAAGGTAAAATAGTGAGTAAACCAAAACCCGGACAAAAGGTAAAATTAATTAGCAGCCTTTTTTCTTCAGATGTAGGTTTGATAATGAAGGTAATTAAACAAATGGAGAAATATTTTGGTGTTACTGACTGGATTAGCGAGGAAATTATCTTTGATAGAACTAAATACTATGCAAAGGAGATGGGCTGGCCTTTGTATAGGCGATTTATATCTTTCGAAAAACATATCTATCCTGAATTTTTAGTGGAAGCTAAGTTGATAACCAATAAAATTGAGGATGAGCATCTTTCAAACATGAAAAGAAAAATCAATATAGACCCTGGTTATATATCTTTGGAGCGTTTAGTGCTTGCCACAGGTAAGAATTATATACACAGGATTTATTTGGGAAAGGGGATATATGCAGACTTAACCCTTGTTTTCCGTGCTGGAACATTTAAATCCCTGGAGTGGACTTATCCTGACTATAAAAATGAAAAGACTATTGACTGTTTCAATACGTTAAGGGATAATTATTTATCCTATTTAAGGGGAAAAAAGAATGAGGTAGAAGTGTTTAAAAGGGAAGGGCAACATTATGCTTAAAAGCATGACAGCATACGGAAGGGCCGAATCTTTAAAAGATGACGAAGGGTTTATTGTTGAAATAAGGTCTGGTAATTATCGCCACAGAGAGATTGTTTTGCGGCTTTCCAATAGCTTTAAAACATTCGAAGAAAAAATCAGGGAAATGGCCTCTGCAATGGTTAAAAGGGGAAGAGTTGAAATATCCGTACAGAGAAAAAACGGTGCAGAACAGGATTTTCAAATAAAGTTAAATAGACCATTAGTGAAAGAATATCTTAATATTTTCAATGAATTAAAGAAGGAGATTGGATGTGAAAAGCCAATTGATGTAGCTTATTTTTCCCAGTTAAAAGATTTGATCATTGTGGATAAGGACAGTATTGACACAGAAAAAATGTGGCCAGGTTTGAAGGTGGTGATAGAAAAGGCCATGCTTCTGATGGATAATATGAGAAAAAATGAAGGCAATACCCTGGAGAAAGATTTTTCGAATAGATTACAGATAATTACTCAATATATTAATAAAATAAAAAACAGATCTAAAGAAACAGCTAAACTATATAGAGATAGATTAAATCAAAACATTAAAAACTTAATTGAAGATATTGAAATAAATGAAGACAGATTGGTTCAAGAAGTGGCATTTATGACAGACAAATCTGACATTACTGAAGAACTTGTCCGAATGGAGAGCCATTTAAAACAGTTTAAAGATTTTATGAACCAGGATGATGCAGTCGGACGAAGGATAGACTTTTTATTGCAGGAATTAAACAGAGAGGTGAATACAATTGGTTCCAAGGCCTCGGATTCATTCATTTCCCATTATGTAGTGGAAGTAAAGGCAGAATTGGAAAAATTAAGAGAACAAATTCAGAATGTCGAATAAAAAATAATTTGAAACAGGAGAAAGGATTCATGGACCCAAATTTACTAAGTATCGGCTTTGGCAATTTTCTCGTGTCAAGAAGGATTGTAGCCATCATTTCACCATCTTCCGCGCCGGTCAGAAGACTTCGTGAGGAGGCAAGAGGTGAAAAAAGATTAATTGATGCGACACAGGGAAGAAGGACAAGGTCAGTAATAATAACAGATAGCAATCACGTGATAATGTCGGCAGTTCAATCTGAAACAATAGCACAAAGATTTTCTCCAGATGGTTTATTGAGGGGGGAAGACTTGATATAGTTTTTTAACGGTAAGTCCATTTGTAATATTTGTATTATTTATTAGATTTTACAGGGAAGAAATTGTCTGACATAGGAAAAATTTTCGTCATAACTGCACCTTCCGGAACAGGAAAGACGACGATTATAAACAGTGTAAAGGAAAAAGTTGGGGGCATAGATTACTCCATTTCCCATACCACGAGAAAACCAAGAGCGGGGGAGGTCCATGGAAGCCACTATTATTTTGTAGATGCGGGAGAGTTTCAAAGGATGATTAAAAAACAAGAATTTTTGGAATGGGCATTTGTTTATGACCAATATTACGGGACATCTATTGCAAGCATAAACAGAGAGTTATCTTCAGAAAAAGACCTTCTGATGGATCTCGATATACAAGGCGCTATAGCAGTGAAGAAAAGGTTCCCTGATTCTTTGTTGATATTTATTCTACCACCATCAGTGCAGGCTCTGGAAGAAAGGTTGAAAAAAAGATCAAAGAATGGAGAAACAAACATAGAATTACGGATGAAGAGGGCAATAGGGGAGATACAACAATGTGGAGATTATGATTTTATTATTATTAACGATAACTTAAATAAAGCGGTGAACGAAGTGGAGGCAATCATTATTTCCCATAGGGCTTCTAAAGAAAAACAACTACCTTTAGTTAAAGAATTATTCCATTTGTAATCCACACAGTGAATTATGTCCTATTTTGTTTCCGGTATAAATGCAGTCAGAGAAAATCTTAGAAGAGGCAATAATATAATTGAAATTCTGATTGCTAAACAAAGAAAAATGGACCGCATCCTGGAAATACTGGATATGGCCGGAAAAAAAAGCATACCAATTAAATTCAAGGAAAAGTCTCACTTAGACAGAATACTTCCTAATTTGTCTCACCAGGGCATAATAGCCTTTTTGAAAAATTACAGGTACTTTCATTTAGATGAATTAATTAAAATCGCCCTTAAAAGTAAAGGAAAAGGGTTTCTTCTCATTGCTGATCATATTACAGACACTGGAAACCTTGGGGCTTTGATTAGAACAGCCGAATTTTTTGGAGTTCAAGGACTTATTTTGCCAAAGGATAGGTCGGCATTTATTACAGATACTGTTCACAGAACGTCAGCCGGTGGATCAGCATACCTTCCAGTGACAAGGGTGGTAAATCTGTCAAGGACAATTGATCAATTAGCAAATAATGATCTATGGATAATAGGTACGTCAGAGGAAAGCAAGACAAGCATTTATGAATTTGACTGGAATAGAGATATCGTTTTGGTTATGGGTAGTGAAGGAAAGGGTTTGAGCAGGGTTGTGAGAGATAAGTGTCATCATATGGTTAGTATACCGGGTTTTGGACAACTCGATTCACTCAATGTATCCGTAGCTTCGGGGGTAATATTCTCTGAAATAGTCAGACAGAGAATTTACACTGAATAGATGGCACAAAGAAGCCATGACAGGTTTGGATTCAAATGACCTTTCAACCGGTTGAATCCTTCTCTGTCAATGGAAAATCCTTAATGGCGCCGCACTTAACAAAGGCTTTTACAACTTCAAATGCAGGCAGGCCAACAACGTTTGTATAAGAACCACGTATATATTCTATCATAAAGGAACCAATGCCTTGGATGGCATAACTTCCTGCCTTGCCGAAAGGTTCACCTGTTTTGATATAGTTTTCTATTTCATTGTCACTTAGTTTTTTGATTTTTACCTCTGTTATTACTGCTTCTAAATGCGCGACTTCACCACTTAAATCAAGTAAGCAGAAACCGGTTATTGTTTTATGGCTTTTTCCTTTCAGTTGGTTAAGTGTATCACGACAGTCATTTAGGTTTTTTGGTTTACCGAATATCGTCTTGTCTATCACCACTATAGTGTCTGCGCCGAGTATCCATTGTTCTTTTTGAGTCTCATATACTGCCTTGGACTTACTAATTGCCGCTTGACACGCTTTTTCCTCAGGGGGTAAATCTCTATAAACGGCTTCATCAAACATGCTTTTCTTTGCTTCAAAGGGGATGCCTATTTGTCTCAGTATAGCCTTCCGTCTTGGAGAGGACGATGCCAACAAAAGGAGATTATCTTTATTTATTTGTGATCCATTAAACATGGTAATTGCTCACGTTGACACCATTGAACTATTTCAAATACAGATTAAAATTTGTAGGCAAGGTTTATAATATATGATAGCAATTGTAAACTGTTAATTGCCTAATTTGACTTATATCTTAAAAGGTTTTATTCTACAGGCAAAAATATCTAAGATTAATGATAGCTTAATTCAAAACAAAGAATTTAAACTTCAGACCTCGTAATTTATAGCGTATAATCGTATAATGGTGTAATATTTTGGACATAAACCTCTGTTTCCAATCCCGCCTTGGCGGGATTAAAAGGTTTACGGTTCAGAGGTTTAGAGGTTGAGATCTCGTAGTATTAACCCAATGAAATTAATGGTTAAGCGAAAAAGTGCAAAACGGTTAACCTTGAATCCCTGTTTCAGCGAGAAACCCTGAACCCTGAACCCAGACCGAACTGATGTCCAATTAATTTGCAATCCCGCGTTATACAAAGATCTTTAGTCATTTGTATAATGAGAATGACGAGATCTGCATGAAGGATTTCTAATTTAAATATCAATAACCTCCAATGGTGGTAATTTGACTATGCTTATCCAAGAATCGGATGCAATGAAATTTATTAAAGAAAAAAATGTAACAGAAAAAGCAGGTGATATTAGAGCCTTAAAAAAGGAACTTCAATTCACGAAGCGGCTTAATGATATTACAAATAAAATAAACTCTTCCAGTGGAATTGATGATATCTTAATTAATTTAAGAAAAAGCATCCTCAGCCTTTTTGATTCAGATCGATTAACTATTTATGTAGTTGACAGGATAAATCGTGAAATAGTCTCAAGATTTAAAACTGGTGATGAGATAAGTGAGATACGGGTCCCAATCGACGGTAAAAGTATTGCAGGATATTGTGCTGCTAAAGGAAAAATTGCAAATATCAAAAATGCATACGATAGAGAAGAACTCCAAAGGATTAGTCCTCAATTGACGTTTGACATGAGCTGGGATAAAAAGACTGGTTACAAAACAACCCAGGTATTGGCCGCGCCTATAAAATTTAAAAAATATCTTTTAGGCGCAATACAGCTTATTAACAAGACCAACGGAAACTATTTCACGGATGATGACCAGAGATCTGTTATAGAAATAGCTAAAATTTTAGGAATTGCCTTCTATAACCATAACAGGCTTAAGCAGCGGACTAAAGGTACAAAATTTGATTATCTTATCAGTAACAACATAATCACACCTAAAGACCTGGAAAGCGCCATGAACCTGGCACGAAAGACAAAAAGCACCGTGGAAAATGTTCTTATGAATGAATATCATGTATCCAGGGAAAATATAGGCGAGTCCTTGAGTATGTTTTACAATACACGTTTTATACCATACGATGAAAGGATGGTTATTCCTGGACAACTGCTCAAAGGCCTTAAAGCAACATATCTAAAGAAAAACCATTTTGTACCTGTATATCAGTCTAACCAGAAGATTGTCATAGCAATGGAAAACCCAAATTATTTACCTGATCAGGATACAATAAAAAGACTTATAGCTGGGGAAGAGTTTGAGTTCTGCGTTTCTTTAAGAGAGGATATTGCTAAAATGATTGATCTTTTTTTTGATGTCAAAAGATCAGATCTCATGAGTAAATCAGGAAGCATAGAGGATATTCTTGGGCAGTTAGAAAATGGTGATGACGAAGATGACCTTGAGATTGAAAGAGTTACAGAGGAAGATGGGGCAGTAGTGCAATTGGTTAACAAGATGATTGTAGATGCATACAATAGGGGGGCATCTGATATTCATATAGAACCCAGAATAGGAAAATCAGATGAAGTCATAAGGTTCAGGGTTGACGGTGCATGCCAGGTTTACCAGACCATACCCTATACATATAAAAACGCAATAACCTCGAGAATTAAGATTATGAGCGATCTTGATATTGCCGAAAGACGTCTTCCTCAGGACGGCAAGATAAAATTCAGGAAATATGCCCCCTTGGATTTGGAGCTGAGGGTTGCTACAATGCCGACTACAGGGAGGAATGAGGATGTAGTAATGAGGCTACTGGCAACAGGTGGGCCAATCTCCCTCGATAAAATGGGTATGAGTGAAAGGGATTACAATGAATTTATTAACCTGGTGAAAAAACCTTATGGAATTATCCTTGTAGTTGGACCAACAGGAAGTGGAAAAACTACTACCTTACATTCAGCTTTGCATTTTATTAACAAGACAGAGACAAAAATATGGACAGCAGAAGACCCGGTTGAGATTACGCAAGAAGGCCTTCGTCAGGTTCAGGTTCAACCGAAAATAGGTTTTACCTTTGCCGACGCAATGAGGTCTTTTTTGAGGGCGGACCCAGACGTAATTATGGTTGGTGAAATGAGAGACAGGGAAACAGTTTCCACAGGGATAGAAGCATCCCTTACAGGTCACCTGGTCTTTTCAACACTGCATACAAACAGTGCGGCGGAAACAATTATCCGTTTATTAGACATGGGCATGGATCCCTTTAATTTTGCAGATGCCCTTTTAGGTATCCTTGCCCAAAGGTTGGTTAGAACTCTTTGCCCAGATTGCAAAGAGCCCTATCATCCTACAAAAACTGAATATGACTCACTCGTTAGGGAATACAATGGTGATTTTGATTCCTTAAATATGCCTTACAGCGATGACCTTACCCTTTACAGGCCAAAAGGGTGCGCAACATGCCAAAATACTGGATATAAGGGGAGAACTGCCTTGATCGAGCTCCTGATTGGCGGAAATAAAATGAAATCCATGATTCAAAAAAGAACAAATATAGAAGATATCAAAAAACAAGCCGTAATTGATGGAATGACAACCTTGATGCAAGACGGGATAAGAAAAATATTTTCAGGTGAAACAGACATGATCCAAGTGAGAAAGGTATGTATGTAAGATTATATTTTCAAGCCGTGAACGCTTGCATAATCAAGGACTATTAATATGCGCTTTATAGCAGACCTTCATATACACTCTCATTATTCCATTGCCACAAGCAAGAATCTTACACCTGAGAATCTGGATTTCTGGGCCAGGCGGAAGGGTATCCAGGTTATCGGCACAGGGGATATAATTCATCCAGGATGGTACGAGGAATTAAGAGAAAGGCTAACGCCTGCGGAGGAAGGACTTTTCAGGCTGAAGGATGAATACAGGATAAACGGCAAAGGCGCGGTTTTTTCAGATAATCAGCCGGTAAGATTTATCCTGTCAGGGGAGATAAGCAATATTTATAAGGATAAAGGGAAGGTTAGGAAGGTGCATAACCTTATCCTGTCTTCTTCATTTGATACAGTTAAGAATATTCAGAAAAAATTGGATGATGTGGGAAATATCCGATCCGATGGTAGGCCTATCCTTGGTATTTCATCCCATGATTTATTGGAAATCACGCTGGAGGCAGGGAAAGACGCTGTCTTTATTCCGGCCCATATATGGACACCGTGGTTTTCCGTGCTTGGGGCAAAGTCCGGCTATGACAGTATTGAGGAATGTTTTGATGATCTTGCCGGCCATATATTTGCCGTAGAGACCGGCCTGTCATCGGACCCTGCGATGAACTGGCTGTGCTCATCTTTAGACGGATATACACTTATCTCCAACTCAGACGCACACTCGCCTGAGAAATTGGGGCGGGAGGCAAATCTATTTGATACGGAACTCTCTTACCCTGAAATAATCTCGGCCATAAAGGGAGAGGACAGTGACGGGTTTGAAGGAACCATAGAGTTCTTTCCCCAGGAAGGTAAATATCACTTAGACGGCCACAGGAAGTGCGGTATACGTTGGACACCACAGGAAACAATAAAGAATAATGGTATTTGCCCTGTATGCGGCAGGGCCGTCACAGTAGGCGTGCTGAACAGAGTGATCCAGCTTGCTGACCGGGAAGATGGAGAATTAAGACCTGTAAAAAAACCCTTCTACCATATGACCCCGTTAAAGAATATTATATCAGAAATAAAGGGAGTTGGTGTAAACAGCAAGTCCGTAAATGGGCAGTACGAACATATCTTGGAGAGGGGAGGGCCGGAATTTAAGATACTGTTTGATCTTTCCCCGGAGGAAGTAAGCAGTATAGGTGGCGAATTAATGGGAGAGGCAGTGCGGAGGCTCAGAAACAGGGAAGTCTACATTGTGGAAGGATACGACGGGGCATTTGGGCGGATTAAGGTTTTTAGGCCCGGTGAGGTAAATTCCCTCTTGTCTCAGATGTCCCTTTTTGACCAATCGCATAAGAGTCCGGTAAGAAAGAGCAAAGCCTCAGGGAGGTTTTACGGGCAGAGAGAGAAAGATTCAAAACCCTTTAATAAAACGAATCAGGGTGAACGTTCAGATGGGAGTTCCCATGATATAAAAATGAATGACGCACAGGAAAAGGCAGTAAGGCACTATAAGGGACCCTGTCTTATCCTGTCAGGACCCGGCACAGGTAAAACATTGGTGTTGACTAACAGGGTAACTAACCTCGTAAAGGGCAGGGGCATAAAGCCTGCCAATATCCTGGCTATTACATTTACCAATAAGGCGGCGGACGAGATGAGAAAGAGGATAGGATATGCCGTTGGTAATAAAAAAACAGCAGGCGAGATTACTGTAACCACCTTTCATTCCTTTGGCTTGTCTGTATTGAGGGATTATGCCCCTGTGTTTGGGAGGTCATCAGAGTTCCTGATATTTGGAGAGGATGAAAGATTAGATATATTAAAATCAGTGGCTAATTTAAAGGATAAAGACCTGAAGAGGATATCAAATTCCATAAGCCTTGCAAAAAATAGGATGCAGATCCCTCAGGATGTAGATAATGGCCTTGCCGGACCCTTTGCCCTGTACGAAGACATGCTTATGGCAGGGAATGCATTTGATATTGATGACCTTGTTGTTTGTGCTGTACGGCTTCTTGAAGAATGCAGTGATAAGGCGGCAGAAGTCCGCCATAGATTCCAGTGGATATGTATAGACGAATACCAGGATATAAATAACGCCCAGTACCGCCTTATAAGACTTCTTTCTCCGAATGATGATTCAAATATTTTTGCCATTGGTGATCCTGACCAGGCAATATATGGGTTTCGCGGCGCTGATTCCTCTTTTATTCAGAGGTTCAGGGATGATTATCCATCAGCAGCGATTTACAGACTTGCAACATCCTACAGGTGCCCGGGCAAGATACTCCAGGCCTCTGCTCAGGTAGTTAACGCTAATGGAAAAGATAAATTCCTGAATGGATTAGAGGAGGGTGTATCAGTTCATATTGAGAGCTGTTCAACGGCAAAAAGTGAGGCGGAATTCGTGGCCAGGACTATAGAGAGATTAATTGGGGGTGTCAGGTTTTTTTCAATTGACAGCGAGGTTTCTGATGGAAATGAGGATAATCCGTTATCTTTTTCTGATTTTGCCATATTGTTCAGAATATCAAAAATGGCCCCGGATATTATTAAGGCCTTGAATGACCATGGCATGCCCTCTCAACTTATCGGGGAAGAACCCTTTTATAGAAATAAACCGGTCAGCAAAATTATAGACATACTAAAACTTATCGAGGAGCCTGGCCATGAATTGATACTTAAACGGCTAAGAGATAATCTGAGAGAGGAGCCGTCTATGGCATCCATCATGGAAATACGAAATGATAAGGCCTTGCAGTCTACAGAGGATTATATCAGGAAAGTAGCGCAGGTTTATCTTCCTGGAATAATGAAATCCCATAAATATGACATTGAAAGACTAACCTCAATCGCCGGTGAATTCGGCAGCAACCTTTCCCTTTTTCTATCAAGATTGCAGATGGGCGACCCTGTTGATACATATAATAAATCAGCAGAAAAGATTGCCCTCATGAGCATACATGCGGCTAAGGGACTGGAGTTTTCCTGTGTTTTTATAATAGGCTGTGAAGACGGCATCCTCCCATTTACACTTTTTGGGGAGGATGGTTGCAACATGGAAGAGGAGAGAAAATTACTCTACGTCGGCATGACAAGGGCTAAGAAGGCTCTTTTTTTATCATTTGCAGCGAAAAGAAGGCTTTATAACCGTTATTTTAACCTGGCCCAATCTCCTTTTCTGAATAATATTAAAGAAGAGCTAATTGAACGGGGGGAGAGGAAGGTAAGGGAAAAGGGCCTTGAAGACAGGCAGTTATCATTGTTTTCTTAGTTTTCTTAATATATGTTTGGATTTTGTTAAAAAAGTGTTATAATTGTTAATATAGATCAATGAAATATCAAAGTGAACGACAAAAACGAAGATAATAACAAGCTGATAAAGCTTGGGCCTATAATCAAGGCAAAGAGGGAAGAGGGCAATACTATAGCCATTCTTAAAAACAGCAGGAGAGTGGCTACGGGAATAGAACAAAGGAAATGTATAATCTGCAAAAAAGTGAAAATGTGCGTAAACAAAACAGGCCTTTGCGCTGCCTGTTATCTTAGCCTTACCCTTAAGGAAAAAAAGATAGCCGATGATGAGGCAAGGCACAAGAGAATTGAGTTTAAGGTGCTTGATGACCGGTGGGATGATAGGGATGAACATTAGCAATTAGCACCTTACAAATAAATTTGCGTTAAAAACGCGAAGAAAATTTAAAACTAAAATCAGAATTCAAAAAAGAGTTTGAAGTGCCTAAAGTGAACTAAAGTGCCTAAAGTTAAGGATTTTTACTATTTTGTTAAATAGATGGAGCGAAGCGATTCATTAACTTTAGCTCACTTAAAACTTTAGCTCACTTTAGGCACTTTTCCGGTTTATCCGGGTTAGGATAGATCAAATGGTGTAAGTATTTCAAATCCATCATCTGTTACAACCATAGTCTGCTCGAATTGTGCGGAAAGACTCCCGTCGTCTGTAATTACAGTCCAGTTGTCTGAAAGAACATGAAGGTTGTGTTTTCCAAGATTTATCATTGGTTCTATGGTGAATACCATTCCAGGGACTAATGTGATGCCCTGTCCTCTCAGACCAAAATGGGGAACCTGGGGAGGTTCATGGAAATCGAAACCTACGCCATGGCCAACATACTCCCTCACAACTGAGCAACCCCGACCCTCCGCATATCTCTGAATGGCGTGACCAATGTCACCAATCTTATTCCCTGGCCTGACCATGAGAATCCCCCGGTTAAGGCATTCCCTTGCCACTGATACTATTTTTTCCGTATCCTTGTCTGGGGATCCAACAAAAAATGTCTTATTAGTATCTGCATAGTATCCTTCAAGTATAGGGGTTACATCAACATTTACAATATCACCGTCCTTAAGCGCTGTTTCATCCGGTATGCCGTGGCATATTACATTATTGATTGATGTGCATACGCTTTTAGGAAAGCCGTTATAGTTTAATGGGGCAGATATGGCATTATGCTTATTGGTAATCTCCTCTACAAGGAAATTTATGTAATTAGTTGTAATTCCAGGTTTTATGTGCTTCTCTACCAGGTTCAGGGTTTCAATGGCAAGCCTTCCTGCCTTCTTTATTCCTGCAATGTCCTTTTCATTTTTCAGTTTAATGCCATAGTGGTCGGCGTACTCTATTTTTAACCTGTTGAAATCATGATAATGTCCGGTATTTCTCATCGTTCTTTTAAGCTTTTTGTAGTTCATACGATTCTTTAATTGTGGGTATTGTGCGGTTATTGCTCCAAAAACGATTAAATATAAGACAGATAAAGTGATTGGTCAAGACCTTTATCAGGCTTCTTATTTAACGGAACTACTTGCTCATCATAATTATGCTGCTGTACCAGGCGGTAACACCATTATTTGTCTGATCAGTATCTGTAAGCACTACAATACCTGTTAAGTTTGATGGAGAAGACCCAAAAAATTTACGGAAGTCTTCTGCTATATTGCGTTTTTCCCACACCCACTTGTTGGCCTTTTTATTCCCGCTTTCAATAATTACAACCTTATGGTTAGTTGACTTCGGATAGTCTATAACCTTTCCCTGGGGAATGTTGTTCCCCCATATATAATCAATTTTAAGGCCCTTTGGTTCAAATTCTCCAAGGTGAAATCCAAACTTTTCAAGAAATTTTGAGAACACTGGAGATTTAAAAGGAAATTTTATTTGCTCATCGCCTGAAATAACCCTGATTCTTGCGGCAGAGTCATTTCTGTCGCTCCGGTTTTCTATTGCCATACCTAAAACGCTGTTTATCTTCCAGCGCCATACAAGAATAGGAAAAGAACTGAGGTCTACGTTGAGTCTTTTCATGATGGCGGAGGCGCTGCCCATACTTTTTACCTCAAGGATCGTCCTTACACCATCTTCAGACAAAGACATCTTATTTTTTCTGGTTCGAAAATATGTGATTTCTTTCCATTCCTCGGGAATCTTGCAGGACTTATCAGCCTTTTTAAAGCCAACAAGCATGGTCTTTGCCTCCACCTGAAGTGGGACAATAAAGGTAAGCCATGGAATTAATACAAAACAAGAAAGCTTTTGAAGTAATGACATTCTGGTCCCTCTACTATACAAGGACAGGGGAATCTCTTTTTGAATGGCCGCAACACACATAGCCTTAGTGTGTTTAAGGCATCCCTGTTTGTTTATCTATATAAAGGTAAGCAGAACCGTGTATCTTCTATGGTATTGCCATGAGAGAATAACCTTTAAATTTTACTGTGCAGAATACTTAATGTTATCTGCACCCCATGAAATGATGCATAATATTTGCGGCCATTCAAAAAGAGATTCCCCTGTCCTGTTGAGTTGCAGCCTAACATCCTTTGCATAACTCATACTCTACAGACGAGGGTGGCTTTTTGCAACTCTCTCCCCGTGGCTTAACGGATGATTATACTCCAGAGTCTGTCCGCCAATCTTTGTGGCGGACAAGTCTCTCTATGAAACTTTATCTCCAGGGAGAGGCTCTCCATCGAATGTTGTAACAGAAAGGTTTCCTGTTTGTCCCCCTGAGAGTATCATGCCCTCGGATATGCCGAATTTCATCTTGCGGGGTTTCAGATTTGCGACTACAATCACATTTTTCCCAATAAGTTTATTAGGATCAGGATAGGCGGAGCGAATACCTGCAAATATTTGACGTAATCGGCCCTCTCCAAGGTCTGCCATTACCCTTATAAGCTTATCTGAACCGTCAACAAGGCTGGCCTCCTTGACAACTGCAACCTTTAGGTCAATCTTTGAAAAATAATCAATGTCTATTTCTTCCGGGGACCTAACAGCATCTTTATTTTTTTGCCTCTCTAAATCATTTCCTTTAACTCTCTGGTCTTTCTTATCCATTTTTTCAGTTTTTCTGTCTTTTTTTTGCGACTTTTCAATTTTTGCCCATGTATCACGCAATGATACAGATCGGTTAAGCACAAGGGCCTCTTGTGTGGAATCAACATTATCTACGGAAAAGTAGCCCAACCTCTCAAACTGATAATGGTCTCCAGGGGCGGCATTTGCAAGGCTCGGCTCAACGCGGCAGGATTTTAATATTTCTAATGAGTTGGGGTTTAAACAGGTCTTGAAATCGGAGCCGTCTTTGTTATCAGCAGGGTTTTCCTTGGTGAATAGATGGTCATATAACCTTACCTCCGCATTAAGGGAATGTTCTGCTGAAACCCAGTGGAGTGTTGCCTTTACCTTACGGCCGTCAGGGGCATCTCCACCTTTTGTCTTAGGGTCGTAGGTGCAATGAAGCTCTGTGATTTCTCCGGTTTGTTCATCCTTGATTACACTAACACATTTTATGAAATATGCATATCGAAGACGAACTTCTCGGCCTGGCGCCAGGCGAAAAAACTTCTTAGGGGGATCCTCTCGAAAATCGTCTTTTTCAATATATAATATGCGTGAAAAAGGGATTCCCCTTTTTCCCATATCAGGGTCTTCAGGATTGTTTATGGCCTCTAATTCTTCTGTTTGCCCTTCCGGGTAGTTGTCTATCACCACCCGAAGGGGGCGCAACACGCACATAACTCGGGGCGCACTTTTGTTTAGGTCTTCCCGAAGGCTGTGCTCGAGCAGCGCCACGCCAACCATGCTGTCTCTTTTTGCCACTCCAATGCGATTACAGAAGCTACGGATTGATTCCGGCGTAAAGCCCCTTCTCCTCAAGCCCACTATTGTAGGCATTCGGGGGTCGTCCCACCCTGTAACAATGCCGAGTTCTACCAACTCCAAAAGACGTCTTTTGCTCATGATGGTGTAAGTTAGATTAAGCCTGGCGAATTCAATCTGCTGCGGGTGAAAAACCTTTAATTCGTCAAGAAACCAGTCGTAAAGAGGTCGGTGATCTTCAAATTCAAGTGTGCAAATGGAGTGTGTAATATCCTCGATAGAGTCAGAAAGACCATGGGTAAAGTCATACATAGGATATATGCACCATTTATCCCCTGTCCTGTGATGGGGTGTATAAAGAATACGGTATATAACCGGGTCACGCATATTTAAATTTGGAGATGTCATATCGATTTTTGCCCGAAGAACCTTTGATCCGTCTAGAAATTCACCGGACCTCATGCGCTCAAACAGACCATAATTTTCCTCTACCGAACGATTTCTGTATGGGCTTTCCCTTCCTGGTTCAGTCAAGGTGCCTCGGTATTCTTTTATTTCCTGTAAGCTAAGGTCACACACATATGCCTTACCGTCTTTGATAAGCTGCAATGCATACTCATAGAGCTGCTCAAAATGGTCTGATGCGTAAAATAAACGGTCATTCCAGTCAAACCCAAGCCATTTTATATCTTCCTTGATTGATTCTACATATTCTACCTCTTCCTTGCTTGGATTAGTGTCATCAAACCGCAAATTGCATAAACCGCCTTTATTCTCATCTGCTATTCCAAAATTGAGACAGATAGATTTGGCATGACCAATGTGCAGATAACCATTTGGTTCCGGTGGAAAACGGGTATGCACCCTGCCGTTATTTTTATTTACCTTTAAATCTTCCGCAATAATGCTGCGAATAAAGTCGGAAGGGGCAGGCTTAGCGTTATTCATTTTAAGACTCCATTTTGACTAATCATTATACTTTAAGAATTCAAATAGTTAAAATAATTTCAAGAAGTTACTGAGTTAATATTTGAGTGAATTTACCTGTAAAAATCGTAATAAACCTGAATTCCCTTTTTGATTTTAACTCAGTTTTTCACTCAGTGGGATATTATTTTTCCCATTCATTCTATCCCTCAAACCACCAGAAGGTCGAAATTTGACCACCTTCCTTGGCCTTAACATCAAATCGTCACCAGTCTTTGGATTTCTCCCCCTTTGTTTTCTTTTTTCGTTTATATAAAATTTCCCAAATCCGGAAATAAGGATTTCCTCGCCATTCCCCAGGGTTTGTTTAATAATATCTAAAATGGATTCTACTACCTGTACGGATTGGGCTCTGGTAAAGTCAAATTGCTGGAAAATAGAACCGGCCAGGTCTTCTTTAATAAGTGCCAATAACTGTTTTCCTTTAAGATTAAAATTTACTGTTAACTAATGCATTCCCCCTAAAAACATTTGAGTTCACTTATATTAGAATAAGGGACACTATAAAAGATGGAAAAGTATTTCTTTAGAATTCGTATATGTTATTGTATTATGGACAGGAAATCAATAATTTTAATAAAAAAGATGGCCAATGAAGCTTGTTTATTGATGAACTTATTGTAAGGGAATTTGACACAAAAAAATAAGATTGATTGTGAGAAGGGATATGCGCAAGATAGGAAAAACTTCAACAGGTAATATGCTCATAGAGATTACGCATGAGGAGTGGAAGCGGCCCGCTCTTTTTGATGGCGAAGGGTTGCAGTTCATTTAAAACAGGAGGAAAAAACTTTTATGAAATAGTTAATCCTCGGTGGAAAAACGGTCCCGAAATTTAGTAATTGTTTTTGGATAGTCTTCCATGCCCACATACTATATATAGTAGGCACGGGAATCAAGTGCATACCCCAATTGCAGTATTGTGTCCCCGAATTGCTATCTCATTGAAAAATGCTAATGGACAGGTGTGCCCAATTTTAAATTAAATTTTTGAACAGGGTTATAAATCCATCCATTTGTGCTCCGCCAGTAACTGCACTTCTCAGACCTGCATCAGATACCCCACGATTTCTCTGCTTCTCCTTTTGTGCTTTTCGAGTCCGCCAGTAATGAGATACAGCTTGAGCAACTTGTTTATCGATATCGTCTATGGTTTTTCCCATTTCTTCACCCTATATTTTGTTTTCTGACTAATCAAACTTTGAAGGCCAATGTCAATTATCACTTGCCCGCCGTGACTCGAAGTACGGACTTTGGACAACCTGAAAAGGTGAATCGAAGACCGGAAGACGGCGCTACTCGCGGGTCAAATGATCCATAGTTCTTCTGACCAAAATAGAGCAAAAAACCCGTCACCTCAGCGCCAATCAATGACAGAAAAAATCCAACGCCTGCTAATTTATTTACATCTCCGAACTCATAAGGTCTCATACCAGGCAGCTCTTCATGAGATGGTTTTCTCCAAAGGACATGCAAAAAACTAGGATGCTAAAGGACTAAATAAAAAGTAAAAAAAGCCCGGCTTTTGGGTCGTCTGCATTTTGTGGTTAACCCTTTTTAATAGATTAGAATCCCTATTTCTTCTTTTGTTTCTTATAGTGCGATATTAGTTTTGATACTAAAGAATTAACGGTACAATCTTCTGCATCCGCTAACCCATCAAGCTTTTTATAATTTGCACTCGATATTTTCTTGTCCAAAATTTTTATGCTACCATCATTCCAGTGTAAAACACCACGACCATCAAGTATAAATTTTTCAGGCTGAAGTTTTGCAGCTTTTTTTTTGGTTTCATTCCATGCGGCATTAATTTCACGGGAAGTTGACAATTGACCTACCATACCTAACCGTAAAGCAACATTCTCTTTTAAATTTTTTGTCCCTATAGGAAAATCTAAAAGTTTTTCTAACATCATTTTGGAAAGTCTGCCTTTAGATAATACTGCCATAAAATGAATCCTTATTTAATTTGTGGGGCTAACGAATAGCGTTTTATCCATCATCCCTATTCGCTTAACCACTTGATTTATTTCTTCTCTCTGCTATCATGAATGCAATATTATCAGAATTAACGTTTTACGGGACGATGGATAAAACGCTATTCGTTATGTTGAGCTCAACATAATGCCTGGGGCTACAACTCTTGCTATTCTTGCCATAAACGAATATATCTCCAGACAATTATTGATGTCAAGAATTAAGTAAGGCGTCCCCTGAATTAATAAATTAAAATTAAAATAAAGGTAAGCGTTCAAAGAACGCTGAAATTAGAAAAGAGTCCCGCAGGGCGGGATTGGAAATTTGGCCTTCATACTTTTGTACTGTTGATGAACGCATTCAATTTTTGGCCAAGTTTTTCAACCATTACTTTGAATGGCTATCACTTGTCAAAGTCATACCCTATCTGTTAACTCTTCTGCCGGTTTGTAAACATCCAACTCGTAAACTCGTTTCATCCCTGCCTGTGCGTGTCCGCACGCAGACAGGTCTCCCAAATTTCTATTTTCCAATTTCAAATTTCAAGCCGTGAACGGCTACAAATAAAGGAGGTAAATTGAATCCCCGGAATTCATAGTGTTTTATTGTGATCAAAAATAACAACTTGATCCCAACCTTTCTATTGGCACGTATGGAAACAGGGGTAAGAAAAGTGATGATAATCAAGAAATCATCAAGGAATACCTTCAATAAGTTTATAAGCCTGCCCCGTTAAATTCCGAAGGACAGCTAAGTTTACCCCGTTAAATCCTGAAAGGCTATTTAACCGGGGCGTATTTAACTGGGGTTGACAACGTCCCTAATTACACCAATTTTTATTCTTGTTTTTGTTTAACCGGAATGTTATTCTATTGCTCCTACAGCAAAGTGAAAAAGAGAGAATATGTGATGAAAAATATCGTGTTTAGCTCCAGAATATTCCAAGAAGGAGATGTCTACGTGTCTTTGTGCCCAGAATTGAATGTTTCGAGTTTTGGAGATACCGTTGAGGAAGCAAAGAGTTCATTGAAAGAGGCAGTTAAATTATTTGTTGAAGAGTGTGAGACAATGGGTACATTAGAAGAAGTATTAGAAGAAGCTGGTTACAATAAGATGTTAGAGCCATCTGAGAAGTGGTTGCCAAGGGAACCAATAGTGGAGGAAAAATTAGCCATAGGCGCTTAGCAGATGTTTAGTAAAAAAATTGCTCCTATTCCTTGCTCGCTATTAATTAGAGTCTTTGAACTGGATGGGTTTACTGTAAAGCGCACAAAAGGTGACCACGTTATTATGACAAAGGCAGGCGTGAAAAGGCCCTTGGTCATCAAAACAAGTCCTAAATCGGTGCCGACGACCCATATCAGAACGAACATGACCACAGCCGGTATGACCAGGGAGAGATACTTTGAATTATTGAGTCAAGCAAGATAAACTTATGCGAGTTGGGTTGTTGCTTTAACCCTTTGTGTATTTATTGCCTTGCTTTATCATCTATGCTTGCATGAGGTTCTTATTTACAAATGGACGACTTCCCCCATCCAATAAGTTGTTAAAGAATATCTTCAATAAATTTATAAGTTGACAACGTCCCTAATTACACTAAATTCAAGAACCCAAGTCCCAAAGTTCAGCATTATTGGTAAATAGTTAAGGTTTGACCCCGAGCATTTTACATTGGTAAATAGTTAAGGTTTGACCCCGAGCATTTTAAATAGTTAAGGTTTGACCCCGAGCATTGCCCGAGCATTGTTCCATTAAAGTAATAGATGATGTCTCACCGTCAAGTTGCATGATTTTCATTAGCTGCTTTGGAGCAATGATTCCTCCTGCCCTTTTAA
>JAYEMW010000380.1:0-10177 GCA_034718555.1 Thermodesulfobacteriota bacterium | reverse complement strand
TCAAACAGGCGATGTTCATGCAATGCACGATGTCACCGAAGGGGGGCTTGCCAACGGCCTGCATGAGTTGGCCATTGCGTCAGGGGTTAAGATTAAGATCGATGAAAGAAATATACCGGTTTTTAAGGAATCTCAAATCTTTTGTGAATTGTATGGCCTTGACCCAATGGGTATTATTTCTTCAGGAGCCCTTCTTATAGCGGCAAGCCCGATTGGCACGGATAAAATTTTAGAAGAAGCCCGTCTAAGGGGTTTAAAAATAATAAGGATTGGCCACGTTGATTCGGATGGCCCCCCTTCAGTTACTAAAGTTACCTCAAGAGGATTAGAGCCTGTCCCATTCTTTCAAAGAGATGAGATGTTAAAGATATTTTAACGTCGATTTTTAACAGGTGCTGGGGGGAAATATAGAAAAAAGGTGGTTCCACCTGAATTAAAACAGTCTTCTTTTTTGTTGCAAAAACTGCATTTGCTTATTTTTCCAGGACATATATCGCTACTTTTGGGTATGAATTTGCACCTTGTAGATGTCATATCAATTTTAAAATTATGCCGCTCAGAGAATATCTTCATGCGCAATAATTCTATGCCTTTGCCTCCTGCATTAAAATCAAATGGTCTTTTAGAGGAATAATCCATAGCCTCCTGTGTTGCAAAAAATCCCTCGAATATCCGGTTTTGGGCATCCTCTACAATACCAACACCATAATCATGAATTATTAGCTCAGCGCCCTTGCCCTTTTCTTTGACTACAATTTCTATCTGCCCATCATCAGGTGTGTTTTCTATAGCATTCTTTAAGAGCCCATCAAAAACCTTTTGCAAAATTTCAAGCGGTAAATACACAGGTGGTGATGAATCAAGGCCGGTTATTATTTTAACGTATCTGTGGGTAAACAAGGCATCAACATCCTTCAATCTTTTGCTGACAAACTTATCAAGTCGGATTTCCTCCAGCGCCATGTCTTTTCGCCCGAATATTTCCTGAACCCGTTTTCTGATATGCTCAACCGCGGTTTTTTTTCCGCCCTCCTCTGTAATAAGGGTCTCAAGTTCATCGGTACACTGATCCAGCATCAGGTTAAGGAGCTTATAGCTCCTATACCTCTTTTTTCCCATTACATCCTCTACCTCATACTGGATATCGTTTATGCGATTAAGGTTCCTTTGCGCCATTTCCATTGTAGGCTCCCAAATTTTTCTTGGAGTATTGTCTAATTTTCTTTTCAATATATTAAAGGAGCCGGACATAACTGCAATTGGGGTTTTCAATTCGTGTGATAAATGATTTATTGCCCTGTCTTTGGCACGGTTCATGCCTGTCACCTCATTGTATGCCTTCTTTAATTCATGGGACACCCTGGCATTTTCAACAGAAAGAGCTACTGTTCCAGCAATCATGCTCAATAAATCAATGTCTTTATCATCAAAGACCCCCTCCTTTCTATTGATGGCGCCTAAGACCCCTATAGTTCGATTGCGAATTTTTAGGGGTACGAGAAGTAAATTTCTGGTAGTATAACCAAGCTTTCTGTCCCTTTCCTGGTGAAGTTCAATGTCTTTAGAGGTATCAGGGACTATAATAGGCTCACCGGTCTTGATAACCTTGCCTGCTACAAGCTGATCCAGGGAAAAACGAACCTCTTTTACCCTTTTCTGTGTAGCCCTGTTATCGTATGCCGCCCCCAACACAAAGAGCTCGTTTTTCTCCTCATCCAGCAAGATCACAATAGATCCTTCAGTGTTTAAAAGACTTTTAATCTCGCTGTCAATATAGTACAGAACATCCTCTAAGTTAGGGTACTGCGGGAGAGCCAGGCTAATCCGAAGCATGGCTTCATTAATACGGGCAGTTCTCTTCTCCTCTGTTATATCTCGTATGATGGAAATTACACCGTAATCATCTTCTCTGGAAAGGGAATAGAAAGAGGCCCTTATAGACACATCCAGAACCCGACCATCTTTGGTTAATCTTTTTGTTTCATGGCGAGGTAAAAATTTTGTCTCAAAAAGTTCATGAATTTTTTCAGTAATTTCCTGCTTACGTCCCTCGGGTATAAAGGGGATAATTTCTCCCTCTAATTCCTCAAGGGTCCATCCAAAAACCCTGGTGAAGCCAGGGTTCAGGTAAGAAACAGATCCGTCCTTAGTTAACACCATTATTGGATGTGGCACAAAGTCAAGCAGCGTCTTGTAATGTTTTTCCGACTGACTTAATCCTCCCTCTCCCAGTTTAATTCTGGAAACTTCCTTTCCCAGATTTATTATCTTTTGTTCCAATTCTTCATAGGTTGGTTTTTTAGCCATGGATAATTCTCCATTTTTCCATCAAAACTGCCATGGGACGGCAATCACAACAAGGCATGAAGACCCTGTTGATAGATATCAGTTTAAAAATTTGCGTCATTTTATATTTTTTGCATATAAGCATATTTCAGTCCCTCATAATGCCCATTTTGGCCAAAATCGCTCACAAAAAACTTTTTTACGAGGTTGTCAAATTTTACTAACAAATCTCTTTCCCTGCCACGAATTTCTATTGACAAGAATGTTTTTGATAAGCAAAAGTGTTTCACTCTTTTTATTTGACCATTCAGGCGCCACTAATTCACCTGGATGGGGGTCTCCTGTAAGTCTCTGTATAACCATGCCGGGAGGGAGAAGCTCCAAGAAATCGCATACAAGGTTCGCATACTCTTCCTGTTTGAGGCATTTATATTTACCTTCCATGTACAACTTTTCCATCCTTGTCCCTTTTACAACATATAAAAGGTGTATCTTTATCCCATCAATTTTCATATCAGCTACAGCCCCGGCTGTATCTAACATATCAGCCTTGTCCTCAAAGGGTAGGCCAAGTATTACATGGGCGCAGATATTTATCCCCCTGCCCCTTGTTAATTCTAATGCACTCTTAAAACAGTCCGCATCATGGCCCCTGTTAATAAATTCAAGGGTTTTATCGTGAATGGACTGAAGCCCGTACTCAAGCCATACAAGCTTATTCTTTGCGTAATGTTCAAGAAGTGAAAGGATTGATTCATCTATGCAATCCGGCCTGGTGCCTATAGAAAGACCAACAATGTCGTCTATTGCGATGGCCTCTTCGTATAGCTCTTTCAATTTTTCATAAGGACCATATGTGTTTGAAAAAGACTGAAAATAGGCAATAAACTTTTTAGCCTTGTATCTTCGCCTTAAAAAAGTCTTTCCTCTATTAATCTGTTCTGTGATGGACAGCCCTTCCTTGAAAGCTCCTGTTCCTGAACCTCTTGAATTACAATAAATACAGCCACCAGTTGAAATACTGCCATCTCTATTTGGACAAGTCAGCCCAGCATCCAGGGATATTTTTTGCACCCTGCAGCCAAATATTTTCTTAAGATATGTGTTTAGATCATAGTAGCGATTTTTCATTTAGTTTTTTTTCTAAATAGACAACATCTCTCTTGCATGGGAAATAGTCTTCTCTGATATGTTTCTACCCCCTAAAAGTCTGGCAATCTCATTCACCCTACTTTCCATTTCCAGTGCGGATATAGAAGCTTGTGTTCTACCCTTACTGACCATCTTCTTAACCAAAAAATGTGTCTCTCCACAGGCAGCTATCTGTGGGAGATGGGTGATACATAATATCTGATGGTAGCCTGCAAGTGATTCCAGCTTTTCACCCACTACAGTGGCAACACCACCACCAATGCCGGCATCTATCTCGTCAAAAATCAATGTCTCAACAGAGCCGGATTGAGCCATTATAGTCTTTAAGGCAAGGGTTATTCTTGACAGTTCACCACCTGAGGCAATCTTTGCCAATGGTCTCAAATCCTCACCTACATTAGGCGATATCATAAACTCCAGTGCATCAATACCGTCAGCCGAAACAGTTGTGTTAAATTTATCTTTGAGAGAGGTGTCCTTGTCATTTTTATATGGTTCAAACTTTATCTGAAATCTTGTGCCGACCATGCCCAGTTTATTCAGCTCATATTCTACTTTCTTTTCAAATTTTTCTGCCATATCATGTCTTTTCTTAGACAGGTCGGATGCCATCCTAAGCAAATCTTTCTCCCTCTCTTCAAGTCTTTCCTCCAGATTTCTCAGTTCCTTTTTCCCACTAATAAATTGATCCCCTTTTTTAGAAAGCCCCTCCCTTAAAGACAATATATCCTCGATAGATGGGGCGTATTTCCTCTTCAATTTTCTGATGAGCTGCAATCTGTCATCAATTTCCTCCAATCTCTTGGGGTCAACCTTGAGTGTAGAGAAAAAATCCCTCATGCCTAAGGCCAAGTCTTCTAACTGAAGCTGGGCTTCTTCCAATTGTTTTTTATAATCTCCCAAACCAGGATCAAGATCCACGCCCCGTTCCAAATCCTTCATTATTGAACTCAAGGCTGATAATACAGATTCATCCTTTTCGTAAAGCGTTTGATACCCTTTATAAACTATATCAATTAACCTCTCTGCATTAGAAAGTTTTTTTTTCTCAATCTCAAGTGTGCTATCCTCTCCCAGGGAAAGTTTTGCCTCATCAATCTCGTTTATCTGAAATTCAATAAGCTCCCTTTTTTCCTCCTCTTCCTTTAAATTACCCCTGAGCTGCGCTGTCCTCTCCCTTAAGCTATAGCAATCCCTATAGATTGCATTAAGCTTCAGCCTTTCCTCGGTCAAAACTCCAAAATCATCTAAGATAAATAAGTGATTATCCGGCCTGAGAAGCAACTGATGCTCATTTTGTCCAGAGATACTTATAAGATCAGGACCTAATTTTGACACCATTTGTAATGTAGCGAGTGAACCATTGACCCAAACCCTGCTCGTGCCTGCCTTTGTGACAATCCTCTTGATCAATATTTCTCCGTCAAAAGGTATGCCCATCTCAGATAGGTATTTGGAAAAGAGAGATTCCTTGGGCAAATGAAATAACGCCTCAACCGTTGCCCTTTCTGCGCCGGTTCGAATAAGATCCTGAGACGCCCTTCCTCCTAAAATTAAATTAACGGCATTTATAAGAATAGATTTTCCTGCGCCGGTCTCTCCAGAGAGAATATTTAACCCTCCTAAGAAATTGACGGACAGGAATTCGATAATTGCAAAATCAGTTATATTAAGTTGAACCAGCATAAAATCAGCCTTACTCCCATGTCACCCTTATAACCTCCTGATAGGTTGTCACTCCTTGGATCATCTTTTTGATTGCATTTTCCCTCAAGGTAACCAAACCTTCCCTGGATGCCCCCTGCTTTACAGCATTGACATCACACTTCCCGTCAATTGCCTCCTTTACAGCCCCTGTTACTGGTAAGACCTCGAAAACACCGATCCTTCCTAAATAACCTGTTCCCCTGCATCGCACACAACCCCTGCCCCTTTTCAACTTAATCATTCCATCTCTCCCTGTTTGAATACCCATATCCACAAGGTCTTGGGTATCCATCTCAAATGATTCCTCACAATAGGAGCATATTCTTCTTAAAAGGCGCTGAGCCAGAATGCCGGTCAAAGTTGTCTGAATAAGAAATGGAGGGATACCTAAATCCAAGAGTCGTGTAACAGCAAGAGGCGCATCATTGGTATGCAGGGTTGAAATCACAAGGTGACCTGTCAAGGTTGCCTGAATGGCATTCTGTGCTGTCTCCAGGTCCCTCATCTCACCAATCATAATAATATCCGGGTCCTGCCTTAATATATTCCTCAAAATATTAGAAAACGTTATGTCTACGGCAGGCTGAACCGCTATCTGATTGAAGTCCTCGTAAACCATCTCGATAGGGTCTTCAATGGTAGTAATATTATTCTCTTCATTGGATAAATGCTGCAATGTAGAATAAAGGGTTGTTGACTTTCCACTACCTGTTGGCCCGCATACAAGAACAAGGCCATGGGGTAAATCGATAAAATGTTTGTAACGGGCCAGGTCTGTTGACGTCATGCCGAGGCTGCCCATATCCTGGAAAAGGATATCCGGATCCAGTATACGTAAAACAATTTTTTCACCAAAGGCCGTAGGCACTGTTGAGACTCTAATCTCTACATCATGACCACCTTCCCTGGCAACCTTTATCCTTCCATCCTGAGGCCTTCTCTTTTCAGCCATATCAAGGCGGGACAGGGTCTTAATCCTTGAAATAATAGCCCCGTGAACACTTTTTGGCAATCTATAGATGGAGTGTAAGATACCATCTATCCTCAGCCTGACCAAAGTAATATTTCTCTTTGGCTCTATATGGATATCGCTGGCCCTTTGATCAAAGGCGTACGCAAACAGATGATCAACGGCATTTATTACATGTCTGTCATCTGATTGGGGATCTCTGGACTCCCCGAGCCTTATGTATTGTTCCAGATTTCCAAGTTCAATTCTCGGTCTGGAGAACTGCTCGTCAGCAGCATCAATTGATTTCCTGAAACCGTAAAACTCATCTATGAGCTTAATAATGTCGGACTTGCTTGATACAACTGTTTTTACCTTTAACTGGCTAACCCTGCTAATGTCCTCCATAACCTCATGATTATAGGGGTTTGGCGTTGCTACTGTCAGCCAGCCATCCTTCACTTCTACAGGCAGTACAAGGTTTTTCATGGCAAATAATCGTGGAATAGTGGAAGTCACTACCTTAAAATCAAGGGTTAGTGGATCAATTTTTTTATATTCTATCTTCCACTCCTCTGCAAGGGCCTGGAATATAGCTTCCTCATCAAGTTCCTTTGATGGGTCATCATTACGGAGAAGTTTCAAAAAAGATATAATATCAATGATAGTTACGGGGTTGATTACCCTTGAGAAAAAGCTGTCAGAAACCCCTTTTGACGCCCTAAGCTTCTCTAATTTTCCGCGAAGGCTATTTTCTCTTTTTAAAATATCCTTCCTTTGCTTATCTGAAATAAGACCTTTCTTTAGCAGTATTCTGCATACATTTTCTGCTGATAGGTCAAAAATGGGGATTTTTTTCATGGAACTAAAATCTTTGATTAAAATTGTTAATTATACTTTTAAAAACTTTTCTTAGAGCTTGCTCATTTCTTCAAAAATTGCCTGCGCCAGAATTAAATCCTCTTGAGTGTCTATGCCCATGACCTCCTTCTCTTCTTCAGCCATATGGAATCCTACACTTAACCCATCATTAGTCATCAACTTAATCAGGTCAGTAATAAAGTATTCTTCTACAACCATCATTTGTCCATCCCTTGCCTTTTCTACAAAATGAGGCATATCCTTTAATTTCAGTAAATATCTGATTAAAACAGATCTTTCTACCGCATATATTCCTGAATTACAAATTTTTAACTGTTTTTGCCTTTCTAATGGGTATTCCCTCCAATACCTCCACTCAATAATACTTTTTACCTCGCCGTCTATTATATCTAAAATTCCGTATTGGGCCTTATCCATTGGTTCAAATCCCAAAACAACAATATGCTTCTCTCTGAGACCTTCGACAAGTTTTCTGTATGTTCCCCCCTTAACAAATGGGACATCCCCCATGGTTATAATGCAATATTCTTGATCCGCCTTCTCTAAAAATTCTCGGGCCGCGATAAGGGCTCCTCCTGTTCCATTAGCCACTGGTTGCTCATAATGAAAAACATCCCTATCCAAGGTCGCAGCAATCACCTCATCCTTTCTGTGATTTACTACTACTGCCTTTGGCCCTTGTGGGAGATTTCTTATAACCTCGGAAATAATTAAATTTTCACCTTTATAAGGGTCCTCTCCAGGTATCAACGGGAGCAAGGTTTTATTACCTTGATAATTCTTCATCCTGCTACCACAGCCTGCAGCAAAAATAATAGAGGCAGTTTTTTGTTCCTTCATTTTTCCTTAAAATATCCTTTATATTTAATTTTTAAAGGCATAATAACAATTAATTTAAAAATGATAAATGAAAATATGTTTACTTCACTTAAATCTTGCTAAAAAAGCGCTACCTGTACGGTTAGCTTTTAGCCATCAGCGATTAGCTTTTGGATAAAACTGTTCAACATCCTCTTTACTTCATTGACCTATTGATTAAATTCTCTAAGATCTCTCATTTCCGTCCCTTTTTAATGCTAACGGCTAAATGCTAACGGCTAACCGCACAGGTTGAAAAAGCGCATAATACATGTATAAAAAAACAGCCTCAGGTACAAACCTGAGGCTGTTTAAAATATCCGGAGGTACCGTTACTATAATAAGTTTTTCTCTTTCCTCCTCATTGCCTTATGGGAAAAATTTTTATAATTTAGTAACGAATATCCCAGACATTATTTATATAGGCAATTATTATGCCAAATAAATTATAGGTCATTTTGGCTATTTTTGGCTATATTATATACAATTATTATAATTATTACAATTTTTTAGTTAATGTGTTTCAAAATTAACACATCTTTATGTGAAAATCAAACACATTTTATCATGATGTTAATAAAATATCGGGGCTATGCACTTGACTCCACCAACCACAATATGTTGTATGTCACTCGAAAAAATACGTTCTTTGCGAGCAACTGTTAACTTGTTGTATTTGCAAGCAAAACGAGGTAATAAATTTCACGTAAACAATAAACATGGTTTAACTCTTTTATTTTGCGTTATTTTTTGCAAAACATATCAAGTGCAAGCAAACCACAGCATATGGTATGCGGTGGAGTCAAGTGCATAGCCCCGTAAAATATTTTGCAAACAAATGTCAAGTTAAGTTGACTCTGTAATTGGATACATGCTAAAGAAATGTTGTAGCCGTTCACGGCTTGAAACTTGAAATTAGAAAATAGAAATTTGGGCTAGATGAAACGAGTTTACGAATTGGATGCTTACAAACTGTCGGAATAGTTATCAGATAAGGCTTGGCAAGACTTTGATAAGGTAGTGAGTTAAAATAACTTGTGCAGATTACGCAGAATTTTATTTCGTCTTCAAGGCACGAGGAGTGCACATAATAAATTATGTAAGCGACGAGTAACGTAGAAGACGGAATAAAAGGCAAGTAAGATGTGTAAGTTATTTTGACTTACTGCCTTAGTGATAGCCGTTCATAGCAATAGTTACAAACTCGACCTAAATTGAATTCGTTCACCAACAGTGCCAAAGCATGAAGGCCAAATTTCCAATCCCGCCCTGCGGGACTATTTTCTAATTTCAACGTTCCGTGAACGCTTACTATATTTCTTTATTGGTGTAAGTCTTTTCTTCGTGTCTTTGTGTCTTCGTGGCTGATATAGATAAAAAAATAAAGATAAATTTTGGATCCATATTATTTCATGCAAGAGGCCATTAATGAGGCCAAAAATGGCTGGATCGAAGGAGAGGTCCCGGTAGGGGCATTACTAATTGACAATTCAGATAGAGTATTGGCAAAAAATCACAATAGATGTATCTCCCTTAATGATCCTACTGCCCATGCAGAAATGTTGGTTATCAGGCAGGCAGCAACATCTATTAAAAATTACAGACTAAATGGCTTGACTATGTTTGTAACTATTGAGCCTTGCCCTATGTGTATGGGCGCTATCATTAATGCAAGACTGGAAATGCTTATTTTCGGCGCCTTTGACCAGAGGGCAGGGGCTGCAGGTTCAGCTTATAACCTGGCCAATGATAAAAGACTAAACCACCAGGTAAAGGTAATATCCGGCGTAATGGAAAATGAATGCAAGGGGCTTTTGCAGGATTTTTTTCGTACACGGCGATAACGGAATTTGCATTACCGGATATTATGCGCAAATGGATATTTTGCAATATACAGTGGGGTAACATCAGGAAAACGTAAAAGTCAGCACTAACTGAGTAAGATTTAATAAGTTTAGCCTGTTAACAACTAAATGAAAATACTAAATTCTAATACCTAAACTCTAAACAATATCAAAATTCTAATAACAAATAACAAAAATATTTCCTGCGCTTATGCAATATTGGTAGCTAATTTAATATGTTTTGGATTTGGGGTTTAGGTCATTTGTATTTGTTTGGTGCTTCGTGCTTAGAATTTACTGAAAATCAAATGATCAAATAAGTTCAATTAGTTAAACAGGTTAACACCATAAATGACATGGCCCTGGGGGTAACAGCATTTATTAACCGGAGAGGTACCGAAGAGGTCGTAACGGGGTCGACTCGAAATCGATTTGTCTCGTTAATAGCGGGGCACGTGGGTTCGAATCCCACCCTCTCCGCCAAGATTGCAATCTGACT
>JAYEMW010000379.1:0-10211 GCA_034718555.1 Thermodesulfobacteriota bacterium | reverse complement strand
AGCCATAAAGGCTCTACGCTTATTCCCTTTAAGATCATCCCTGGTTTTGTTCAGGAAGTCTTTAAGTTCTGCTGACAATTTATCTTTACTTGATAGGTTAAATAATTTTTCATGATCGTTCATGGCAACTCCTTATATATAAATCCATGATGACCATAATTTATTTTTTTGGGTTTGTCTATGTTTTTTGGATGCCTTGTTAATTTTCTATGAATTTGGAACTTTTATTTTGTCCGGGTGCCTAAAAAGAATATACTGAACCTGAGTTCTCTGGATAATATCGAAACAACCCTTGGAAAACGCATTGGCTCCGTATGGCTCTTAAAATCTATTGCTGAGAAAATCGGTATATCTAAAGCCCTTGGCTCAGATCAAAACGCTCAAATGGCAATGCTTCAGATTATTGCCAGGGTTGCCAATCAGGGCTCCAGACTTTCTGCTGTTCGTTTTGCAAAAAGGCACGCTGTTTGTGAGATTTTAGGGATAAAAAAACTTAACGAGGAGGATTTGTACGAGAACCTTGCATGGCTTGCAAACAGACAGGAAGCCATTGAAAAGAAGTTATTTCTCCATCGTTTCCCGGAGAAACCACCAACACTTTTTTTGTACGATGTGACAAGCACTTATTTGGAAGGTATGTGCAATGAATTGGCTAACTGGGGATACAATCGTGACAAGAAAAAAGGGAAGATGCAAATTGTCATTGGCTTGCTTACAGGGCCAGACGGATTGCCGGTAGCTGTTCGGGTTTTTGAGGGCAACACACCAGATACAAAAACCGTAAGTGAACAGGTTCGCAGTTTGGCCGAAAGCTTCGGGGTGAAGGATGTTACGTTAGTCGGTGACCGCGGCATGTTGAAAGGGCCACAGATTAAAGCGTTGCCTGATGACTTTGGCTACATCACAGCCATTACAAAACCGCAGATACACAATATGCTCAGCAAAGGAGTGCTGCAGCTGGAGTTGTTTGACAAAACAGTATGCGAAGTGGAGGATAACGGCATTCGCTATGTGCTGCGACGAAACCCTTTTCGTGCCGAACAGATAGCATCGACACGACTGTGAAAGCAAGATGCGGTGGAAAAAATCGCAGCAGAGCGCACGCGCTATATTGCCGAGCATCAACGGGCAGAGGTGGAAAAAGCACGTCAAAAGGTCCAGACCAAAATCAACAAACTAAAAGCTGACAAATGGCTGACCGCAGCAGTAGAAAACCGTGTTATTACCGTCCATAAGGACGATGAGGCACTTTTGGAAACTGCCCTGCTTGATGGCTGCTACGTTATCAAGTCAGATGTTCCCAAAGCAGATGCCGATGCTCAGCTGCTGCATGACCGGTACTGTGACCTTGAGAATGTAGAGCGTGACTTCAGGACAATGAAGAGTGTTCACCTGGAAATGCGTCCCGTTTTTGTGAAGAAAAAAGAAAGCACAAATGGGCACGTTTTTGTTGTTATGCTCTCTTTGCTGCTTCAACGCAAGATAGAGAAATACTGGTCTGAAATGGACATTACTGTAGAAGAGGGTCTTGACGAACTGGGGGCCATTCACATGCAGGAAATTCGACTGGGCAATGCCTGTATTCAGGATATTCCCAAACCCAATAAAATTGGCAGGCAGCTATTAAAAAATGCTGGAGTTAATCTGCCATCTGTGTTTCCAAAGACGATCGCAAATGTAGACACTAAGAAAAAACTTGAATCTGAGAGGAAAAAGCTGTAATTACAGGTGTTTGCGTTATTAATTGTGGTCGGCTTTTTAGGGAAGATCCGTCAAGAAGCTTAATGAGTCCGATGCTGATAAACTATTCAATGAGCCCTTTCTTGTATTAGCTGCGAGAAGCAGCATATCTACAATAGGATTTTTAAGTAAAATAATTAAGGATATTGAAAGACCAGTAAAGTCAAATGTCAAGCTTAAGCCCAAATTTGAATACCTTCTTACAATGCCGGGCATTGGTGACATTCTCGGATTAACCATCATGCTGGAGGTAGGAGATATCTGCCGGTTTCCAACTGTAGGCGATTATTCATCTTATTGCCGGTGTGTAAAGAGTGAACGGATTTCAAACAATAAAAAGAAGGGAAAAGGTAATAGTAAAAACGGTAATAAATATCTTTCATGGGCATATGTTGAAGCAGCAAACTTTGCCATAAGGTCTTACCCTGGATGCCAACGTTTCTATCAGCGTAAGAATGCTACAACAAATAGGATAGTGGCAATCAAGGCACTGAGCAATAAATTGGCCAGGGCATCATACTATGTCATGAGGGATCAGGTAGCCTATGATATGAAACTACTTTTCAGATAGAAAAACTTGGTGCAGCGGGGAACCGGAAAAGGTGTTGGTATAAATCCATTAGGCCTGATTGGAATCTGCTGCACTTATATATTATACAGACGGTAGTCGTTTTTTATCCTGATTTGCCTATGCCGTGAGCTTAAAAGGGGTTGGCTAATAACCATAAGATCTGTGATACATCCTATTGGACACGGCATGCCTGCCCGCCTCTGGAGGGGAACCGATGATTTTCTGGACCGCTTTTAGCGGAAGGGATCGTAATGATAATCTGTTTTACCTAAGGTGTCAGTTATGGAACATCTATGGAACATGTTCCTTTTAAAAAAGGTATTCATGTTTCATGTTCCACAAACTTTAACAATAGTTATTTGACATCTTAGAAGAACGCTTGATAAAAACAGCTTCAAAAGCAGAAAATAATTCGACCTTGATCCTGATGGGTGACCTGTCTGCGTGCGGCACGCACAGGCAGGCTGGTGCGGATCAGATTAAGCTGACCGTGTAAACCAATAAGAACGAAATAACGGGTGTGAGTAGGGAGACTAAAATAAGCCGTGCTGTTGCCGAATAAGTGACAATTGAAAAAAAATGTTAATTTTTTTAATGGAGGGGTGTTTTTTCTCTTGCCTGCCCGCCTTCTTTGTGGCGGGACACGCCCTTTAATGGGTGACACCTTTTTCTCTCATATTCGTCATATTTCATATCATTGCCATAACGTCCGCCATCACCAGTGGGCAGGGCGAACGACACATAGTTAAAGGCAATTAAACACCGAATTTTGTTTAAAACTCAAAACGCCACGACCCTGCCCATCTGAATGCATGGCTTTGTTCGCTGTTTTATCCTTGATAATGGAGTAATTGTGCTGAAATGGGCTTGACTGTTTGCCATGCCTTTGAGATATACTCTGCCCGCCATAAATCATAGTTTTTCTGCAAGTTTAACCAAAGATCAGGCGTAGTATCAAAGGCACGCGATAAGCGTAATGCCATATCCGGTGTAACTGAGCCTTTCTCATTTATGATTTTCGACAGCGTCTTTCTGGATACACCAAGGGTGGACGCCATATCTTTTATTGTGATGGATAATGGCATTAAATAATCTTCACTAATTATCTTTCCCGGATGTGTTGGTTGTCTTTTCATCTTTTTCATGGTTTAACCTCTTAATGATAATCGTCGTAATCAACAATGTAGGCTTCTCCCTCAATAAATTTAAAAAATACTCTCCAATTACCTGAGACCTTTACAGCATATTTACCTTTTTTGTCGCCACTTAATTGGTGCAAATATGAACCTGGATAATTCATATCTTTTATGTTGCCGGCGGCATTAAGTCTGTCCAGAATTCTTTCCAATCTGTTAGCATGTTCAGGCCGTATTCCCTTTTTGCTGCCAGTATAGAAAAAGGTTTCAAGTCCTTTGTGCCTGAAAGATTTTATCATAAATTATTGTAACCCTTTGAGTTACGCATGTCAATGGTGAGATATATTTTTAAAAGCGAACGAATAAGGATAGATCGTGAGAGCGTAGCGAACCACGATCTATCCTTATTCGTTAGGGTCAATCAGTGTGAAATCCTATCCGTCTGGTCTTTGGGGGCGGTTTCGGATCCATAAGTTGTTTTATCGCCTCGACCAGAACCATGATCTGCTCATCATGGTCGCCCAGTTTTCTCTCAAGCTTAGCGATCTTTTTGGCGAGTTCCTTGTGACCGGCGATGGTTTCGCGGAGCTGGACGAACGCCCGGACGACGAAAACGCTAACCTCCACCGCCTTGGGTGAGTTCAGAACGCTCGCCGCCATGATGACCCCATGCTCGGTGAATACGAGAGGTAGCGCTTTGGAGAATTTGAGCTTCTCGAGGTGGTCGCAATTTGCGACCACCTCTGTCTTCTCCTCGGCCGTGAGCTGGAACATGAAATCATCGGGAAAACGATCTTTGTTTCGCCTGACTTGCTCATTGAGTCGGCGTGTTGGAATTCCGTAAGCTTCCGCCAGATCTGCATCCACTATGATCTTCACACCACGGATCAGCAGAATGCGCTGTTGGATTCTGCCGACTTTGACTATAGCCTTAGATTTCGCCATTATTCCCTCCAGCTTTCCGGAAAAGGTAGTCGCAAAATGCGATCACTTTGTCAATCCATCTCTGGTGACCCCAACATTTACGTATAAGGCAAATTTGCCTGATATCCAGATATTGAACAGGCAAATTTGCTTGCTTTCAATATTCAATATAGTATATTGTTTTTAATCAAGAAAACTATAAAAAAAGAAGAAAGCTATGTCAAGTAAGATTCTTTATGATTCCTGATGATATGCGCGATGTGAAAAAAGTAAATGGGGTCATGAATAAAAGTAAATGGGGTCATTATCTTGATTTGTGAATTGTTTTTTCTCCTTACATCTTTACGGCGTCTCAAATAAATCCTCAATTCACAAATCAAAGATGTGACCCTTTATGAGACTATGGTCACGTTACCTCAAGGGATAAGTGTGCTCACCTATTGCCAGGCTTTCTGTAATGTGTTAGTTTCCGCGGTATCCTTATGCAGCCACAGGACTTTTGAGACTCCGTCTTCCCAATGCGGAAACGGGTGTCATGCTGTTATAATGATTTAGTTAATACTTAGGCCGATAGGCTGAAGACTGAAGG
The DNA here is from genome assembly GCA_034718555.1 of Thermodesulfobacteriota bacterium. GTDB lineage: Bacteria > Desulfobacterota > DSM-4660 > Desulfatiglandales > B25-G16 > M55B121. The sequence continues at coordinate 5,251 of JAYEMW010000379.1, read as the reverse complement.
GCATTAGTTTAAACCCTCAGTCTATCTACCTTTAGTCTACTTTTAATTTCTATCAGGAAACAAATTTATAATGAATCGGGAATTGAATGTTGTTGTAATGCCCGGCGGTTCTTTGCAACTTGAATGGGCGGATACGGCAGAGACAATAAACAAAAGTGCCGGGCTCCTGCAAGATGAAATACATAACCGCTTCATCTTTGAACCAGCATCTTGGCTGCTTTTTCTGGGATTTTGCGATAAGAATGTCCCTCTTTCCCCTTCACTTGCTTATTTTCTACAATTCACCAGTCTGTTTACAGAAAAACTGAAGCATACCCCGGATCTGGAGATTCTCCGTCACAGGGCGAATATCGAGATCACAGAAGATGAGCTTGACCTGACACTGGACAGTGCCCCTATGATGACGGGTTCGGAATACCTGAACAGGGAGATGCTCAGCCGGATCTGGTCTGGATTGAATCAGACATTTTCCCGGACAATCAAGATATACAAAGGAACAGTTGAGGAATTTATCAGGAGATACAGCCCGGACGTTCATTTAGTGGGCCGTGTATTTTTCCATCTTGTCGAGAACAAAAACGGCGATGAACCGTTTGCGTTTCTGGCAACCTATTCAACAAGGCTGAATAAACGTGGGCAGTCGAAACATTTGCCGTTGCGTCATGCTCTTCAGGAATTCAGTGGTGACAATGACAAATTGTTAGAACTCCTTTCAACCGTTCACCTGGCCGCGGAGAGAAGCGATCTAATATCAGAACTTATTGAGACGGGTGAGTTATTTCACCCCCTTGCCTGGACATCCGGTGAGGCCTTTACGTTTTTAAAGGAGATTTCTGTTTATGAAGAGTGCGGTATCCTGTGCCGAATACCAAACTGGTGGAAGGGGAACCAATCAAGCGTAAGAGTGAATATCAGCATAGGAGATTCTCAGCCTTCATTCGTTGGAATGGACGCTATTTTAAATTTCAATCCCCAACTGCTCCTCGGTGATACACAGATCTCGGAGACAGAGGCCAGGAGACTTCTTGAAGAGTCGGAAGGACTTGCCTTCATCAAGAATAAATGGGTGGCTGTTGACCCCGAAAAACTCAGGGAAACCATTGAGGCGTATGAAAAGGCAAAGGGGATGGTGGAAGAAGATGGTTTAAGCATAAGGGATGCCCTTCGGATGCAGCTCAATCCCGAACAAATACTGGGAGCAGATGGAGAAGATACAAAAACAACGGTATCCACAGGCCAGTGGCTCGAATCGGTCATTCAAAAATTGCGTAAACCGGAATTGACCCCTTCTATAAAACCAGAAAGTAATTTTAAGGCCAAACTTCGGGAGTATCAGCAAAAGGGACTGAACTGGCTTTATTTTCTGCATTCGCTACGGTTTGGCGCTTGCCTTGCCGATGATATGGGACTTGGGAAAACCATTGAACTCCTTGGGTTTTTAAGCGTGGTTAAGGCGCAAAAGATCAAAAAGGCCAGTCTTCTCGTGATACCTGCATCACTGATTTCCAACTGGGTAAGTGAAATCGGGCGCTTCTGTCCGGATCTGAAATATTTCGTCGCTCATCCGGATATGCATCCCAAAAATGGGAATCTTGCAAAGGACGAAAAGGCATTGGATGAGTTTGATCTTGTCATCACCACATACGCCCTTGTCCAGAGATATGAATGGCTCCAATCCCATATATGGGCCTATATTATCCTTGACGAGGCCCAGGCCATAAAAAATCCCGGCACAAAACAGACAAAGGCGATAAAGAAATTTAAGGCCATGAACAGGATTGCCATGACGGGAACCCCCATCGAAAACCGCCTTTCTGACATCTGGTCCCTTTTCGATTTTTTGAATCCCGGACTTTTGGGCAACAAGAAAGAATTCGGCAGATTTTCAAAGGGCCTGAAAACTAATCCGGAAGGGTATTCAAGGCTGCGCAAACTCATAAGTCCTTATATTTTAAGACGTCTGAAGACAGACAAATCCGTTATATCGGATCTTCCTGAAAAGGTTGAGATGAAGACTTACGCACCGTTGAGCAAAAAACAGATAATCTTATACAAGAACCTTATCCGTGATATTGAAAAGGTGATTGATCAGTCAGAGGGAATTCAAAGGAAGGGGCTTATCCTTGCGTCCCTGACGAAATTCAAGCAGATATGCAATCATACTGATCAATACCTCGGAGCCGGTGAATTCGAGGAGAAAGACAGCGGAAAATTTACACGCCTTCGTGAAATATGCGAGACCATATATGAAAAGCGCGAAAGGGTTCTTGTGTTTACACAGTTTAAGGAAATGACGGAACCCCTTAGTGATTTTCTGGAAGGCATATTTAAACGGAAGGGGCTGATATTCCATGGGAGCATTCCCATAAAACAGAGGAAAAATATTATCGCACGGTTTCAGGGTGATGAATATGTGCCGTTTATGGTGCTATCCATAAAGGCAGGTGGCGTTGGCCTGAATCTGACGCAGGCAAATCATGTGATCCATTTTGACAGGTGGTGGAATCCCGCAGTTGAAAATCAGGCGACGGACCGCGCCTTCAGGATAGGTCAAAAGAAAAATGTTGTTGTGCACAAGTTTCTGACAAAAGGTACGGTAGAGGAAAAAATAGATCTGATGCTCGAAGAAAAGTCCAGACTATCCAGTGAGATTATTTCCAGCTCTGGAGAGGCATGGATAACAGAAATGAATAACGATGATCTTCTGGATCTTTTTCGCCTGACACTGTAAGAACAGAAGACAGAAGACAGAAGGCAGAAAGCTGAAGTTGCAGGTTGGGTTGAGGCACGAAACCCAACAAAAACCTTACGTAACACTATAAAAGGCTCACGCCTGAATTCCTTATTTGGAGTTTACCCGTAAGGGTTTTACACTGTATTATTGAGCTGATACGATCAGGGAGAGGTTGTTATGGGATATTGGGGTTATCCACGCTACGTATCTGTAGCCAAGAAAAAGACTAAGGCAGCAAGAAAAATAAAACAGCTCAGGAAAAAGAATCCTGACATAAGGCCGGTTATTATAAAAGGAAGGGCCATAGCCACTACATGGTGGGGCAAATCGTGGAATGTCAACCTTGAACGGTATGCGGATTACGAAAACCGTATCGGACGTGGACGGAGCTATGTCCGGCACGGTGCTGTCCTGGATCTCCGGATAGAACAGGGACAGGTAACGTCGCTTGTACAGGGTAGCACCTCAAAACCTTACTCGGTAACCGTAAATATAAAGGAACTCCCCGCAAATATATGGAAAGAAATCACTGTCGCTTGCGAAGGCAAACTCGATTCATTGCAGGAACTCCTGATGGGAAAATTCCCCAAGACCCTGAATGAAATATTTACCACCCAAGGTAAGGGCCTGTTTCCCTCTCCCAAAGAAATCAGTTTTTCTTGCAGCTGCCCTGACTGGGCCTATATGTGCAAGCATGTAGCCGCCACATTATACGGCATCGGCGCCAGATTGGACGAAGATCCGAGCCTGTTTTTCAAGCTCAGAAAGGTTGAGATGAACGATCTTATATCCCGGGCGGTTGAAGATAAGACACAGAAACTTCTCAAAAAAGCCCGGAGAAAGAGCTCAAAGGTTATTGATGACTCCAGCCTGTCGGATATATTCGGGATCGATCTGGAAGATAATGTTCCGGTAAAAGTAAAAACATGGAAGGCAAAATCAAAAAGCCAGGCGAATAAGACTGCCTCCGAAAAACCCGCCAAAGTCACGCGGGCCGATATACCTCCGATTGAAGTCGTTGCGGGAATTATCAAAAAAAGCAAAAAAGGAGTCGGCATAGCAACGCTGAAGCGGAAATCAGGTTTTGATGAAAAGAAAATCTACAGCTTTGTGAACAGGCTGAAAAAACAAGGTCGGATCAAAAATGTGTCATGGGGGGTCTATGTGGGGGTATGAAAACAAATCAGGGTTATATATTATGCTTTCAGGATTCATAGTGACTTATTTGTAGTAAAAAATAAAGATTTGATCCAAATTTTTCTGTAGCTAAACCCAGGAAGGCCACAATTTTCGATTTTTCAATGGTCCTGAACCACAATAGCTGTCTTGTTCACTGGCTATTACGGGCCTTCACGCCTTGCTCTTGATGCTTATTGCTCACCGAAAAAAGCGCAATTTATAACTTTATGGGGTATAAGTATTTGGGTATAGAAAAAAATCGCTGGCGATCGAAAAATTATTAGCGAATATCTTTAATGAGTCTATGAGTTCATAACTTTCCACATTACTTAGCTCTTTCCTCTGATATTCGCCGGCGTTCCTCATCCCTTATTTCCCTCCTTAGGAGTTTTCCCACCTTTGATTTAGGGAGCATGTCCCTGAATTCTATATACTGTGGCACTTTATAGGATGCTAGCCTGTCCCTGCACCATTTTGTCAATTCGGTTCCACTTACTCCCCTCACATCCTCCTTGAGAACGACAATTGACTTGATCCGTTCACCCACCTTTGCGTCCGGAATCCCTACTACACATGCTCCTATGACTGCAGGGTGGTCCTGGAGTATCGTCTCGATTTCAGAACATGATACCCTATAACCCTTGTATTTTATGACGTCCGCACTCCTGTCCACATAAAACAGTTGCCCGCCGCTGTCCATCCTAACATAGTCATTCATTCTATACCAGGTAGTGCCTTCGATCTCCACATACGAGACCGCTGTCTCCTCGGGCTTGTTCCAGTAGCACTTGGAGATAAATTCTGAAGTCACCAGCAATTCCCCGGACGTACCGGGCGGAACCGGCTTCAAAGACTCCGGATCAACAATCATGGTCTTTCTTGATGGGAGCGGCAATCCGACACTGCCTGGAACAGGCTCCCTGTCCAGAGGGCTCATGGCGGTGAAACCCACCTCTGTTGATCCGTATATCTGGTATATGGGAAGGTCAAACTTCTTTTTCCAGCGGTTATATACCTCCAGAGGTAAGACATCCCCACCGCTCCAGCAGTACTTCAATGAACTCAAATCAAACAGGTCCAACCTGTCATTTTCCAGGATCATTCTGTAAAGGGTTGGTGCGCCTAAAAACAGCGTCCCTTTATGTCTCTGTATGGCATCCAGGATAGCGTCTACTTGAGGTATTGGCATCAACACCGCAGTATTCCCTTTGGTCAGGACCATACCCAGAATTATACCCTGGGCCAACTGGTGAAAAAGGGGGTTCACCATGATGAAAACCTCTTCACCGTCCAGTATATGGTTCTTTCCTATGTCCGTGATCTCGTTTACAAAGGATA
>JAYEMW010000378.1:0-2004 GCA_034718555.1 Thermodesulfobacteriota bacterium | reverse complement strand
AACAATAAGGTATATTTTCTGCTGGGATTCCGTAGTGGTGGTGTAGTGATATGTGGTACCAGCACTTGACATAGTGCATTGTGTCCTATGTCAAAGGCTGGTACCAATATGTACAGAATACATAATTGATAAATTCATGTCGGCAAAGTTCGAGAGACATTGTTTATTTTTGACTGCAAAAAAATCTTTTTGCCTCTTCCATGAGGTCGAGGAGATTGGCACAGTATTTCTAAGTTTTCAATCTTCAAATTTTATAAATTAATGGTGACAATCTTGTAAAAAGTCTCGAAATCGTCATGCTGGACCCAGTATCCAGTACGGGGCAGGCCCTATCCGGCATCCAGAACGTATTGAATTTACTGGATTCCTCCCGGACTTGATCCGGGATCAGCCATCATCCCAGACCCCGATCCGATACGGAATAAAGGAAAAGAAAATCTCTCGACTTTTTGCGAGTGCATCAATGGTTATATCTCAAAACAAAAGGAGGTCATATGAAAAATATTTTCTATTTGAATGAAATGCTAACCCCCAAAATTATTACAATCGTTTACTGGTTGCTATTGCTCTTCGCAGTTGTTTCAGGGGGTATCTCGATGTTCGGTTATGGCGGTTTTAGTTTTGGTAATTTCCTAATGGGTCTTGTAATCATTATTGGCGGAGGCGTAGGCGCAAGAATTTGGTGCGAGCTGTTAATCGTGCTTTTCAAGATACATGAGAACATTAAAAAAATGGCAGATAAATAAAAACTTTTAACAAGAGGAGAGGAATATGAAAACAGCCAGATTTTATCTTTTATTAATCGTTGTATTATTTTCTTGTTTTGCCTGTGCGGCTGCGCAGATAGCTTTAGAGAAAAAGGATTTGAAGGTCGAAACAAAAATGTCTGATACGATCTTCTTAGACATCGAAAAGCAACCGGAACGAACAATCTTTGTAGACATTCGAAACACTTCAGACAAAGATATAGATATCAAATCACTTATTCAAAGCAACATCCAGGGGAAGGGATACGTTCTGACGGCAACACCAGGTAAAGCCGGCTATATCTTACAAGGGAATATTTTATACGTTGGAAAGGCTAACCCATCTGCGCTTAGAGAATCACTTTATGCTGGTTATGGTGGCGCTCTTGGAGGCGCTTTGGCTGGCGGCGTATTAAGTAGATCCGCCCGTGGTGCCGGAGCTGGCGGTCTGTTAGGAGGTGTCGCGGAATTAGTAGCCGGCTCACTCGTTAAAGATGTAACATATTCCATTGTCACCGACTTGATGATTTCGGAAAGATCAAGTGATGTAGTTTCTCAAACCATTAAATCCGATTTGCATCAAGGTAAAGGAAGCAAAATTCTTCAAAAAACCGAAAGCAAAGAAAGAAGAAAAAGGTATCAAACAAGAATTCTTTCTACTGCAAATAAAGTCAACCTCAAATTTGAAGAAGCAATAAATCCTTTGGTAAATGGGCTTGCCAGGTCAATTGCTGGAATCTTTTAGGCCATTTGAAGCATAAATATTAACAGGTCGCCCCAGTTTAAAAGAGATGATGAATAATCCAATAACCTCTTAATAATCAAAGAGTGAGCAGATTAAAACATCTCCAATTTTTAGACACGTGGAAAACCGACAAACAATGATAAGATTAACCATACAACAACGTTTACCACTCCGTCATTACGACGTCCTTTCTGTCATTCCGGCCTGTCTGCGTGCGACGCACAGGCAGGCGAAAGCCGGAATCCAGTCAGAACGATCTGGATAATGCCTATTTTAGTTCATGGCCACAGGTCGACTTCTGGATGCCGGTCGCAGATCCCGTGATCAGCGGGGTTCAAGTCCGGCATGACATAATCCGGAATTTGGTGTCAACGGTGAGTGTCGTTGTAGGGTTAAATTCGTAAGAAAATTTCAAGAAGAATATTTTTATAAATTTTTCACTTAAAACTCCTTTAATGGAAGAAATCAAGATGAAAAAGATTATAAACGAAGCAAGATATCTGTCTAATGCTG
>JAYEMW010000377.1:0-2011 GCA_034718555.1 Thermodesulfobacteriota bacterium | reverse complement strand
GGTTACCTGCCCCGAGATGTGGCATCACTACGTATCCGACACGAGCAACTGATACGGCTGGACTTTCACCAGCTGGATTGCAGCCTTGTCGGCTGCTCCGACGTCATTAAATAATTAAATAACTTTGTAACCAATTGATATTTAGGCTATTTTAATATCTTTTTTCAGGGAAAATAGCGGTAAATATCTTTGCGGTGTAAAGCACGGATAAAAATAACCAAATCATCCTCAATTTTTATACCAATTCGGTAATTCCCAAAACGAATTCGATAATAGTCACCTTTAAGTTTTTTAAGGCTAGTGATTCTGGAATTGGTTTCGGCCAGTTCAACGTCTTCGATGACATCTTTTACGCGACCCAGGAACTCAGAGTTATTTTTTCGTCTTCGTAAATCTCTGGTAAAACTTTTTCTGAAATCCGTTCTCATACGGAGCCTTCTTTGCCCTCCAGAATTTGGAAAATCTCATCCCTACTGGCCGGGCCGGAATTTTCGCCATCCTGAATGGCTTGAACCATGGCAAAATCTTCCATTACTTCAACCAGCAAATCATGGACAACTTCCTTTTTCTCTTCAATAGCTTCGATCATCGCCTGCTTGAAAAGATCTTTAATTTTTCTATCATCAATTAAAGTTTCCATATTAAACCTCCCATGGTAAATTTCGGGGACACAATACTTAATTATTTATAAAGGGGGACCTCCTATATTGTCCTTGTCAAGAAGAAAAATGAATAAAAACATTTCTTTTAATATCAGAGAGTTACGAGATATGGCTTATTTTGTGTATAACTCTATTGTTAGCTATATGCCTGAAAATAGCCATTTTATGCGGCGAGTCTCTCACTTTTTGCGAACTTTGCACCTAATCGTTACAACTATCCGGCATACCACACTAAGGCAGTCACCAATCATCCCTTATCCAGGTTGCAAAATTCAGCAAGAGGCCCTGTATTGTCCCTCCCGAGGTCTTATAGCCTCAACGTTCGTAATCGGGCTCTCTCGCCTAAGTTGCCTTATTTATTCATTTTTCTTCTTAACAAGGATAAAATTTTTTTACAAGATAGTTGAATATTTTTTTATATGCTATTATATAATTTTCTGTTTTCTCTGTTTTAATATATAACGTTGGTTCCAAAACGATTTGTGGATCAGAGGTCAAAGTCTTTTGTAAATATCTCTCCTGTGGCCTACGTGCAATACAACAATCTCACTGCCTTCAAGGTCGAAGATCACCCTATAATCTCCAATTCTGAACCTATAAGTCCCGAGTTTAGTGTCTCTAAGTGTTTCAGAATACCTATGCGGATCTTGTTCATATCTGAGCAGGGCTTTCCCTATACGTTTTTTATTTCATGTGGAAGTTTTTGGATATCCTTGTCAGCCCGGTTGGTATATACGAGGTTGTACTTCACCGACCAAAGACCTCTTCATGAGACTTTATTCTCCCGGCTTTGTAATCATCCCGAGACTCTTTGATACTTTTTAGATACTCGGGGGAAGTGGCGGCAAGCAGGTCTTCTAAAAAAGAATCCCTTTCTTTCTTTTTCATATTCCTCACTGCCTGAATTATTATTTCCGGTTCGACTTCCATTTTAATGGCTTTATTAAGCATACCGACCTCCTCGATCTTTCCTTGTCGATAGATAATATATCACTACATAATCCAATATTCAAGATTTCCAGAGAAAAAGTATGAGTATAATATTTGAGGGTCAAGTCTTTGATTGACTTACCTTTAACTACTCAGGTCAGGGGATACAATTAGGGAAAAAGTGGATATAGAAGATAGGAAAGAGGCATAAAAGATAATCTCTAACAGGGCAGGAGACACAGAGGTTTTTGATTGAGTGTCTCATCTCACAATTTGATAAATTCATCCTGTATTATTCCAATCTGCCTTATAATCTTCTTTAAAAGAGGTGTGCCGATATCTTTACCTCCATGGGGATTCGGAATAAATATTTTATGTTTTCCTTTAATCATATATTGATGTCTTGTTGCTCTGAAAGG
>JAYEMW010000376.1:0-2022 GCA_034718555.1 Thermodesulfobacteriota bacterium | reverse complement strand
TACCTATTTGTCAAGGTAGGAGTTGCTATAGAGCGCCAGGATTAAGTCTCGAATAGTTAATATTTAAGATGTGTTCTGTTGCTCAAAATTTCCATCAATGACTAATTACCCACCCAATTGAAAAAACTATAAATTTTGGAAAAATTCTCTATTTTTATCACGCGCTCCTTTTTCTCGAATACACAATACATTAACAGCGGATTTATCCGGCTCAACATCAAATAAATTGCAGAATGCTTTATATGTCTTGGGGAACCAGGAGCCTTTGATTGGATCTTTTAGTATTTGCCTTATAGCCTCTCCACTATACAGTTGAAATATCTGCCTGATTATTTGTATTGAACCGTAATTTATGGCCTGTGTAATAATGAGTTTGTAATGATTTTTTAGGTCCAACTTATTTGTGTCGATATCCCAGAAGAATTCAGGGAAACTTTCCTGAATTCTTTTTTGAATGATTGTTGTTGCGGGAATAATGTTAAATATTTGCATGATAGTATTTTGCAACTTCTGTTTTGAGAAGCTCAATGTAATATGAGACATCCTTGTTGTTTAAAAACACAATCGGTTCGTCAATGGCATTATCTAATATATCGTCAATATTAAGACAAGACTCCAGGATTTCTTTGCCCGAGATGTTATATCCGAATTGTCGCTTAGCCACGTCAATAATCTCCTGCAGAGAGATACCATGCGATAGTATCTCTCCAATATCTACAAGGTCTTTCATTTTTGAACGGTGGCATCGGGCAAAAGCCTTCATACCAGCTAAATCCTTAAGGCTGAGGGTGTTAAACCCGAAAGCAGTTTTTTCTGGCGGATAAAGCGGGACCTTGTAAAATTCATTTTCCTGATCTGCGGTGAAATTTTGAAATACAGCAAACAAAACCATGACATTGTTGATTTGGCAATGCAACTGCCCGGAAATTGGAACGATGTCCCTTTGGTGATAAATACCATGTTTCCGTAAAACTTTTTCAATGATTTCAATCTCTGGATCATAAGTACTTTTGAATGGAAAGGAAAAAAAATCCAGATCGATGCTTCGTCGGTGGCCAAAGCGTAAGGCCAAAGCTGTTCCTCCAACCAGAAAAAAATGATCTTTGAGAAGTTCTGGAAAAATATGTTCTTGCAGAAATTTGGCAGCTTCCCTTTGTTCAACAGGAAATACCCGTTCAAGATCTACAGATAATTTTTGAGTTACGTCAGGCATAGCTGGTGGTGCACCGAAACTGTTTATACACATCCAATTCGTAAACTTGTTTCATCCCTGCCTGTGCGTACACGTAAGCAGACAGGTCTCCCAAATTTCTATTTTCCAATTTCCCCGCTTGACGGGATCTTCGACCCCGAGGAGCGGGATCTACACTTCGCTTCGACAAGTTTCAAGCCGTGAACGGTTACGTAGCTTACTTTACCATTGCTCTCTTCTTATATCCCAGTACAGAAATCACCTCCAAATCAAGAGCTCTATCCAGTACTTTAAAACATTTCTCACCATATTTTTTTAATTATTTTTCATTCAGGTAGTGATCTGGGACAGCTCTGAAAAGCCGTTCAAGCTCATCAAAATTCTTTACCTTAATACCATTTCGGTATTGAGGTTCAGGAATGATATTTTTGTTGACATATATAAAAGAAATGCTTTTTTAAATTTTCGTACTGGTTATGTTATATGAGCATATCGATATCGATTTCGAATTCCTTTACGATTGCCTTCAAAGTATCAATTGTGGGATTTCTTTTCCCATTTTCGATTTGAGAAAGATAGGCTGAGCTGATACCAACTTTTTTTGACAGCTCATTCATTAATAATTAGCCTCAGACGCACGCAGACAGCCGCAGACAGCCGCAGACAGGTAGTTTCCGATTAGACGTTCGGAGGACACCCCGGTTGAATACCCCCATGTACCATCTTCCGGAGCTATCCCGGTTGAAAACCCGGAGGGTACACGGTTCAAGAGGACAGGGGGCAGGAAAAGGTGGAAGGTGAAAAAGTGATCGGTCGATTTTTGCCGGACT
>JAYEMW010000375.1:0-10361 GCA_034718555.1 Thermodesulfobacteriota bacterium | reverse complement strand
TTGAACCTCGGGAATGAGGTAACCTATGTTGCTTTTTCGTAATTTTTCCAGGGCCGATTCTAAATCCCTTAAAACCCGGAATCTTTCTTTTTCTTTTTCTATAAAGGCGTATGGGTTTGTAGGTCCATGGCCTTTTCCAAGCGGTAAAGAGAATTTAATAGCAGTAAGTATAAAGGCCCTGGCCTGTTTTATGGCATATTGAATTGTGTTGTCCTTGGCGAGCTCTACGGCGATTGCAGAGGCAAGGGTGCAACCTGTGCCGTGGGTGTTTTTAGTAGGTATACGGGGCCCGGTGTATTCAAAGAAGTTGTTTCCGTCAAACAGCAGATCGATAATTTCCCCATGTAGGTGTCCGCCTTTTATCAAAACATTTTTTGCGCCGAGGCCATGGATATGCCTCGCCGCTTCTTTCATGGTATTCAGATCCGTAACATTTAATCCTGCAAGGGCAGATGCCTCTGGAAGATTTGGAGTAATGATATATGCAAGGGGTATTAATTTTTCACGGAGGGCCTTTTGAGCATCTTTGTTAAGCAAGGAATCACCGCTTTTGGCAACCATTACAGGATCAACAACAACCTTTTTGATCCGGTATTTTTTTATTTTTTCCGCCACCAGGGTCACAATCGCCGAATTTGACAGCATACCGGTCTTAACAGCATCTACACCTATATCTTTGATTACCGAATCAATCTGTTTTTCAATGAAATCAATGGGCAATTCAAGAACGGCTTGAACACCCACTGTGTTTTGCGCAGTCAGCGCTGTAATTACACTCATGCCATATCCGCCTAAAACGGTGATTGTTTTTAAATCCGCCTGAATTCCGGCACCACCACTGGAATCAGAGCCGGCAATAGTTAAAATCCTTTTCAAGGTAACCTCCTCTTAATTATATCGAGATAGTTTAATTGTTTCGCCATTAGTTTTCTAAAGATTGTGCTTTTGTTGAAAGATTTTCTTATCATGTGAATTAATGCAAGTAGGCTGATGGCATGAAGTCATGCAAGGGGAAAGGTTTGTAATCGATGATTGTATGATTACAGTTTGTGTTTAGGGCTCACTCAAAAATAACTTTACATTTCAGACGCCGATGCATCCAGCCTGACTGCGTTGTGAAAACTCGGAATATTCTTGATATTCCCGCGTTTCCACGCCTTGTCAGGCGGGCGCCTCAACACCTGAAATTGTAAACTTATTTTTTCGTGAACCCTTACCTGAAAACCGCCTTCCCTACGTCGGAATTACCCGAACAGGTTCAAAGGATCATTTCGATTTACATAGAAAAACTTAAAAGCAAATTCGAAATTCTCAGCCTACCGGCTCTCCCAGCATTAAATTTATTTTTAGTTTAATAGGTTTAAATTGTCAAGTGATAAAGTGAAATATGAGGTCAAAACAATGTCATGCATTTCTGTGGGTTTATAAAAAGGTAAAGATCCTGCCCTTCTTCCTGCGGCATGTAGTGAGGAACCTGTACCCTGATCATAGTTTCGTGTACATTTATAAAAAAGTACAGAAAATTTCCAAGATACGCCTTATGCACTATGGTGCCTTTAAAAAGGTTCTCTTTCATTTGAGGTGGTTTTGGGAATACCTCTACATCTTCAGGGCGTATGGAGGCAAACACCTTTTCCCCTAAGCTTGCTTTTTTGACGTCAGGCATCCTGCACATCATTTTCTCGCTAAATTCAGTTCGGACATAAACCGAGGTTTCATCCTCAGGGAACTGTGAAATTTCCCCTGAGATAAAATTCATGGTGCCTATAAAATCAGCAACAAATTTATTTGCAGGTTTTTGATATATATCCTCCGCTGTTCCTATTTGAACGATGTTTCCCGAATCCATAACGGCGATTCTATCAGAGATGACCATTGCCTCTGCCTGGTCATGGGTGACGTACACGGACGTGATGCCCATTCGTCTGACAAGGCTCTTGATTTCAAATCTCATTTTTTCTCTCAGCTTGGCATCCAGGTTACTGAGTGGTTCATCCAATAGCATTACTTTTGGATTTCCAATAAGTGCCCTGGCAAGGGCTACCCTTTGTTGCTGTCCACCGCTCAGTTGGCTTGGATATCTATCTTCCAGCCCATCCAAACCCACTAATTCCAACACCTGTTGCGCCCTTTCCTGTATACTTTTTTTATCTATCTTCTGAAGTTTTAATCCGTAAATGATATTGTTAAATATCTTCATATGCGGCCATACTGCATAATTCTGAAAGACCATGCCAATGCCCCTTTTTGATGGCTGAACGAAACCTTCCGAGAGCATAGATTTCCCGTCTATTATAATTTCCCCGCCATCCGGCTTCTCCAATCCGGCGATACATCTCAAGGTAGTTGTTTTACCACATCCGCTGGGTCCAAGAAGTGTTAACATCTCTCCCTGTTTTACTTCAATATTTATATGGTTAACTGCCACTACATTTTTAAAGCGCTTAAGCAGGCCTTTGATTTCTATAAGTGCCACTTATCTGTCTCCTTTTGGTGATAAATCAATATTCTATACATTTTCTTAAGGTAGATGAATACCTTGTGTTCTATGTGCCCCCGGGGCCCCATGCAGCCTTGAGTATGCCTCCGCCTATTTTTGATATGATTAACAAGAGTATGAATGCAATCACAATCATCAGAAAAGCCATGGCTGCTGCAACACCAAACTCCATCCCCCGGTGCCAGTTTAAATATATCCCTATGGGCAATGTTTCCCACCCACCTCTATACAGGAATATAGCAGTAGAGATTTCCTGAAATGCCATTATGAAGAACATAACCACGCCGATAAGAACTCCCTTTATCAACAAGGGCAGAGAAATGTACATAAAAGTTTTGAATTTATTTGCACCTGCTACCTCAGAGGCCTCCTCAAGCGAAATATCCAATTGCAGATAAGCGGAATGAGCCATTCTTAAAAAGTACGGGAGCCGCCGTGCAAAAAGGGCTAAAGGCATTATGATCCAGTATCTGGCCAGGGGTATCGTATCCCAGAATGCGAGGAGATAACTCACACCAACAGCTATGCCTGGAAAGGCAAGCATCAGGGTTATTACAAAGTCCATGGCGTTTTTTCCAGGTGTATTGGTTCGGACGATAATATAGGCGGCAGGAAGCCCGAATACGATCCCAAAAAACAATGCTACCCCACTGAAAAGAAAGGAATTTTTTATCAGGCCAGGTGTTTCCATAAGTATTACCCTAAAGTTGTCCAGGGTCCAATACGTTGGGAATGGCTCAAAGACCCATCTTCTGGAAAAGGCGGATAACCCTAACACTACAGGAATCAACAGTACAAGAAAGGCTATAAAACCCATATACATATATGAGCTAACCTTTATAAATGAGCTTGGCTCTATTACCCTTCCTTCAGATGTTGTTCCTTTGGAGAGGCCGGTATATTTTTTTCTTTCAACCCACGAACGGGCAATTAAAAATAGAGAAATACAAACAACAGAAGAGACTACTACTGCTACTATTCCCATGTACTTTCGATGCACATCGGTAAAATGATAGGCGATATTGATATAGGAAACAGAGGGGAGAAAGTCAACTTGCCCTAAGATCAACGGAGTTAGCCAGTCTGTAAATGGCCACATGAATACTATGACGGCGCCTGCAAGATAGCTTGGCGTACAAAGTGGTAAAGTGACTGTGAAGAATCTTCGAAATCCGCTTGCCCCTGCGACTTCGGCGGCCTCTTCAAAGGAGGGGTCTATAGTGGTGAAACCGGCGGACAGGCTCAATACGATAAAGGGGAGCATATGCAGGGATTGAATAAATACGAGTCCGTGTATGCCGTAGATAAAGTTTATAGGCGTCTTGACAATCCCTATATCCATAAGGAGCAGGTTCACAGTCCCATACTTTCCAAAAAAGATGATAAATGCAAATACTCCGGCGTAAGCAGGCAAGACAATCGGTAAAAGAATCAGGGCTGTAAAAATTGTTTTCCCCCGTGTTCTGTACCTTGCCAGAATATAAGAGAGGGGAATGCCGAACAATGTGGTTGTAATAAGGACCATTATGCTCAGCAGAAAGGTGTTACCAAAAGTTTTGAGATAGTATGCGTCTTTAAAGAATCCCAGGTAGTTGCCTATACCCCAACCTCCGGATTCGGTGATTTTGAAGCTTTCTATCATCAGAACCGAAAGTGGGTAAATCACGAGTACGGCAATGATCAACCACAATACCGTTGCCAGAGAAAGATTACTGCGAGACATGCAACATCCTTTCATATCTGTTTGTGATGAATGGGCGAGTTGCTGTCCACCCATTCATCAGGCTATAAGATTTTTTTTAACATTAATTACTGTTAGGGTGCTACAAGCAAGGCCCGTGCCTTTGATGCGGCCAGGCGGGCTGCCGCATATTTTCCGTCAATCTCAAATAGCTTTCTGGCTTCTTTTATTTTCGCCTCAGCCTTTGACACATCTGCCTTTCCAGCCTTTGCGGTTTTGATTTCTTCCTCAACTTCCTCTATCAGGAATAGACTACTTTTCAACTTGCCCCACTTTCGGTAGATTTCATACTCATAGAAGTGGTTGACTTTATCCCATCTCTCTGCTGCGAGATCCAGATCATATTTAATGAAACCGACCTTTAGATCCCAAAATGAATCCACGCCTAATGCCTTTTTAGCGTGTTTAGCCATTTTGACGCCTTCCTTTTCCCATGCGGAAAATTTAATGTCATTCCTTGCAGCGAAGTAACCACCTTCTAAAACATATTTTTGCCCCTCCATGCTGAATAGCCAGTCTAAAAAGATTTTTCCTATTTTTTCATTAGGCGCGCCTTTTAACAATGCCACTGCCTCAGGAACCAGTATTGTTTTATCAGGGAGTAAATCACGTACGGGATAGCCATCTCTGCGGGCAACCATTGCATTCATTTGTGGTTGCGCAATTCCTATAGGGATCTCCCCGCGGCTTGTTATGTGCGTAGTATCTGTGCTGCCGGTAGAGAAGCGGAACAGCTGTGCTGCCAACAATCTAAGGTACGTCCAGGCTTCCTTTTCTCCAAAGCCCTGCAAGAGGATTTCTACGGTTTCGTGCATTGTTCCAGAGGCGTATGGCAGGGTATGGACAATGTTGCCCCTGTAGATAGGGTTAAGAAGATCATTCCATGTTTTTGGCGGGGGTAGCCTTAGCTTTTTCAAGACCTTGGCATTGTAAAGATTGGTAACTATCCAGGGTGCAAAACATGTCCAATAGTGGCCCATATCCTTTACCTTCATTCCATGCCATGTAGCAGGAATCTTATCCCAATCCTTTGGCTTGTATGGGATAACCATTCCCTCCTTCATTAACACCTCATGGGCTGGTGCGCCTGCGCCCAGGAATACATCGGCATCCGGTTTACCGCCCCATGCCCTTACTTTATCGAGACAAACGGGCCATCCGCCCGGCTTCACGAACGTTATTTCCAGTTCTTTGCCGTATGTCTTCTTATAGTATGCCTTGAAACCCCTGTTCAGGCTATCGGATAACTCTGTGTAAACAGGGCCTACCCAGCCTAACCTGTCTTTGGCCTGTGCCTCTGATGCAAAGGCCGGCAGGAGCATGAACATCATTGAAAAAATCGTAAAGATTGCTGTAATAGTGATTTTTTTTCTCATTCTCAACTCCTTTCTGTTGACATTACCATTTTTAAAATTGAAAGTTTTCTTTACTTTTACAACCCACATCCTTAAAAGTTCGCCTATTTAATTAAAATAACAACACATTTATATTAATTTCGCCAGACATCACCTCCTCTTGATTATTCTTCGTCAGAGATTAAAATATAACCTTTTCAAAATAGAAAAATATTTTATGTTTGTCAATTTAAACTCAGCATATTTAGAAAAAAATCAAAATCCTACAAAAAGAAAGAATAAGACTAAGACTAAACTAAAGGCAGGATAATTCCCCCGGAGGGGATGACATGAACATCCGGGTGAGGGTGGATATTTTCGCTGATTTTAAAGGCCTCTTCCAAGTCTTCTGCAAATATAAAGCCCATCTTCTCGGCCTTTTCTCTCTCTATGTCCTTTGAGACAAGGATTATTTTAAATTTGTCCTGGACTGCAAGGGTCAGGCCTAAGGCCATGTTAAAATCAACAGCGCCTTCGTCCATAATTAAACGCCTGTCATTAAAATGTCCAAGGACCCCCTCCAAGAGATTGCCGCCATACTGGGAGTGAAATTTTTCAAAACTGTTAACAAATGCTTCAGGTAGGTTCCCTTTGCAGTCAGCGGCCAGGATGATATATCCTCCCTCTTTAGTGACCATGGAGGCAGGCATAAGGGGTTTTACAATCTGAGGGCCTTCAGAGTAGGGAAAGGATGTTATGATTGTTGCATCGGATTTATCAGGGAATTTCTGAGAGATGATTTTCTTGCTTATATCTATTCCGGCAAGATGAGCCTTGACAGGGTCCCCGCACACTACATCATAGACCTTATCTCCCTGGTCCAGGATAGTGTTGATTATAAAATTAAGCTTTGCCTCTCTCGCTATGGCGCATACCTCATCATAAAAAATATTACCCTCTGTCTTGCCAAGAACCGTGCCCTCATGGAAGGTCCACTGCATATGGTGCTCAAGTATTGAGTCAAAATCTGAAATACCTGGAAAGGCTATTTTACCCCCACCACCAAATCCATTCATTGGGTGAGGAGTAATAGAGCCTATTCCAATTTTAAATGAGGCCTCATACACCTTGCGGTTAATTTTTACAGTGGCGCCTGTCCTGAGATGCCCTATTGGAATTAAATCCCGTGCTCGACAATCATGATTGCTCACGTCATATTTTTTAACAATGTCCCTGCCAAAGGCGGCCTCAATTTCATCAGATGTCAGCCCCCTATGGGTTCCAACGGCAATTATTATACTTATATTTTCCTCGGGAATGTTTGAATTGCTTAGATTTTCTAACAGGGCCTCAAGGATAGGTCTCTTGGGTGAAGTGCGTGTGATATCCTCAATAATGATGGCAATTTTGTCTATAGACGAGAGGCTATTTTTAATAACAGGAGCCCCTATTGGTTCGCTGAGGGACTTCCTGGTGAGTTCCATGACATCCGCAGGCTGCCTTTTATGTTCAAGATCGGCAAAGGTAAGCAGATTCCAGCCATCTGGTATTTCAAAATATAGCCTTTTACCTTGGTGATAAATGAATGGGCTTGACATATTCTTATGGAAGATCCTCAAACAAGTAAATATTTTTTCCTGATTTCTTCGTTATCCCTCAAATCTTCAACGCTCCCATGATACCGGATTACCCCATTATCAATAATGTAGCCGCGATTGCTAAGGTTTAGGGAGACGTTGAGATTTTGTTCCGCCAATAAGACCGTAAGTCCCTTGTCTCTTAATACGCTTATCTGTTTTTCTAATATTTCAATAATCATAGGTGCCAGACCTTCGGTCGGCTCATCCAATAATAAAAATTCAGGATTTGTCATCAGCGCCCTGGCAATAGTCAGCATTTGCTGCTCCCCTCCACTTAAAAATCCTGCCTTGCGGGAATCTATCTGTCTCAGGGCCGGAAAGAAATCGTAGACGCTGTCAACGTTCCATGAATTTTCCCCGCTGATTATTCTTTCCGATATCTCAAGGTTGTCTTTAACCGTTAAATCGGCAAAGACCCTCCTGTTATCAGGAACATAGCCAATTCCTGATCTGGCAAGTTGATAAGGTTTTTTGCCTGCTATTGCATTTCCCTTAAAGCTTATCTTTCCTTGTCGAGGTGGAGTAAGGCCCATGATACTTCTCATTGTAGTGCTTTTTCCGGCCCCGTTTCTTCCTAAAAGGCAAACAATTTCTCCCTTAGAGACATTAAGTGAAACTCCAAATAAAATGTGGCTCATGCCATAATACGTATGTATCTCTTCCACTTTTAACATGGGTTACTGCCTCCTAAGTAGCATTCCTGTACCTCACTTGAATTTCGAACTTCTTCCGGATTGCCTTGTATAATGGTCTCTCCCTGATGCATAACCATAATACTCTGGGCAACATCGAACACTACCTCCATATCGTGTTCACAAAATAAAATAGTCAATCCTTGCGCTTCAGCCAGCTTTTTGATTAAGTCCATAGTATTTGTGGTTTCCTCTGGGGACATTCCTGCCGTGGGCTCGTCAAGAATAAGCAATTCCGGCTCGTTGCCCAAGGCGATAGCTATTTCTAGTACCCTCTGGTCCCCATGGGCCAAAGATCCGGCAGCGTACTCAGCCTTGTCGGCAAGACCTACACTTTCCAGGATGTTGTTTGTCTTTTCCACTGCAATTTTACGTGCAGGATGAAAGAGTTTTTCGCTTTTTCCCTGTTGGGAGAGGACAGATACCTGTACATTTTTAAAGATCGTGAGGCGTGGAAAGATATTTGCTATCTGAAATGAACGGGCAATTCCTTTTCTACAGATTTGATAGGCCGGAAGTTTGCTTATATCCTCGTCTTTAAATACTACTTTCCCATCATCAGGTTTTAACTGGCCTGTAATCAGGTTAAAAACTGTTGTCTTTCCAGCTCCGTTAGGACCGATTACTGCAACAAGCTCACCCTTTTTTACAGTGAGGTCAGCGCCATTAACAGCCCTAAAATCATCAAATGATTTATGCAACTTTTCCAAATGCAGCATTTGTTAATTACCCCCTTTAGAAACTGTTTTAGACTGACTTCCCAATTTTTCTAATAAATAGCCCCATAACCCCTCCGGCAAAAAGAAAATTAACAAGATTAGCATGACTCCAAGGATCAAGGTCCAATACTCAGTATATATTCCCGCAAAGGTCCTTAGAGATATCATTAAAGCAGCGCCGATGATTGGCCCGGCAAATGTAAACCACCCACCCAAAAGGCACATAATGAATATCTCAAGAGAGAAGACCCAAAATAACAGATCAGGGAAAACCGAGCCTTCCACAACAACAAAGAGGACGCCGGCAATACCGGCAAAGAATGTAGCGATTATAATAGCAATGAGTTGGTGACGTCTGACATTAATTCCTATGGCCTCGCACCGTTCCGGGTTGTCACGGATTGCCTGAAGTGTAGCCCCAAAAGGGGATTTATATATCAGGTACATGATTATCAGGCTTATTGTCGTAAGTATAAGGATAAAGTAGTAGGCATTATTCAAGGAGGAGATAAAGGAAGGCATAACTATGCCATGAATTCCGTCATCTCCACCGGTAAGGCTGTACCACCGAAATGCTATAGCCCAGAGCAGTGACCCCAGAGATATCTGGAGCATTCCAAAGTACAGTCTCGTCAATCTTACACAGAACATGCCTATAATCATTCCAGTAAAGGCCGCAAATACCGGGCCGGCGACAAAGCCTACCCATGCAGGCAGGGAAGTTTTGGTGATAATAAGGGCAAAGGTGTAGGCCCCGACCCCATAAAATGCCCCATGGTGAAACTGAAACAATCCGCCATGACCTACTACCATGTTAAGACTCATAGCAAGCAGGGCCGTCACGAAGATTACAGCAAGCAGGTAGGTGTAAAATCTTGGGATTACAGACGGTAAAACCAATAAAATAATAAGTATGACAGCAATGGACCAGTATGATTTTTGATTGAGAATATTTCTTGACAATGTTTGCTCCTATTGGAAACTCAGGCTATATACTAACAGTTATGAGCTGTAAGATAGGTTTACCAGACAGATTTAAGCATGCCCCTTGGCCACCATGTTAATATTATCACTACTGCGACATATGGAAAAACTATGGCAAATTGAGGCCAGAATAAGACACCAAAGGATTGGGTTATGCCAAATATAAGCGAGCCCAATAGGGCGCCCCACATATTGCCTAATCCGCCGATAGTCACTATAAGGAATGCATCCATAATTATATCGTGATCCATACCCAGGGTGATGCTTACTGTCGGCGAGACCAGGGCGCCGCCAAGTCCAGCAAGGAAACATCCTAAAATAAATGCAAAGGCGAATACCCAGCTTACATTTATCCCTATTGCCCCTACCATCTCTCTGTCAACGGCCGCTGCCCTGGCAATTTTTCCTATTTTTGTTTTGTTTGAAAACCACCACAGTCCGATGCCTACTAACGGACCAATAACAAGAAGAAACAGGTTGTAACGAGGAAATGGTGCACCGAATACATGTACGGAGCCGCGAAACATTTCCGGCGCCATTATGGACCTGTAGTCCGCTCCCCAGACTATCTTTACCAGATCTCCGAGGATGAGCATTAAGGCAAAGGTAAATAGCAATAACATCAGGTGCTCTCTCTCGTAGAGATGGCAAAAAAGAGACCTCTCCGCTATAAAGCTTACCAGTGCAACTACAAGAGGAGCCAGAATTAACGCTAACCAAAATCCGGTTGAGCCTCCACCGAGTAAAACGG
>JAYEMW010000374.1:0-2031 GCA_034718555.1 Thermodesulfobacteriota bacterium | reverse complement strand
AAATGATAAGAACTCCCTTTTTGTGGAAAGTAGCATAGAAAACTTATCATTGTATGTCAAACACAAAATGCCTGCATGATATTGTGGTTGAGTATCCTTTTTGAAATTCGTTGGATGGTAGTGTATCGAAGTGGTCAGATAGAAGACAGGTTTTTAAGGATTTATTGCCACAAAAGAGGCAAATTAGGGGGATCAGGGCAAACCTATCCATCTAAGCCCAGCCAGCATTTTAAAAACTATGCAGAAAACTCCTCTGGATACTGCTCATCCACATAAAGATAATCGCAGGAGGCAGGGAGCTGGGAGTCTGAATAATCAAGGTAAGTTTCAGTGGTATGCGGTGGAGCATTGGCTCTTGGTGAGGGCTTTTTTTTGACTAACCAGATCCCCAGGTGTTTCAAAATCTTTTTTATAACTTCTTGGTCTTCTATAAAACTAATGATTCGCATTTGACCCTGGCATTTAGGGCATGTCAGGGGATCAACCTTCCGCCATAAAGACAGGCGGACAGGCATATATCTTTTGTATCAATCTTGCCCAGTTCTTTCGAAATTCCTTTGATGGCCCGACAGGTTCAAAAACGGAGGGTATCAGTTTATCCTGATGCTGCTTTTTCTGTTTACCGCGATTAACATTACTGTAGAAACCATAATAGCGCACTCCCGCTTTCAGCGGGATTCTCCCTTGTTCGGAACACCTGCCCGCCATGGCCGTTCCCTCTCTTTTGCAGATACCTGTTTTATCTATATGTCTCGCATTTCCGTAAAATGTGGGTGAATTTAAGGCAAGGCAGGCGGGTGGGAGCACATGGCAGCCAGCCATTCGAGCGCTTCAAAGGTTTTCTCTTCCTTGCCGTCCTTGGACTGATAAATGACCTTGGCCTCTTCAGGGACGTAAGACATCCTTTCTTGGGAAAAAGAAGCCCTGATAATCCGCCACAAAGACAGGCGGACAGGTTCCACGAGCCAGATTTTCCATGGCCTCCTCCTCACCGGGTTGAATTCTTGGGCCACAAAATACGTTGAAACCGGAGTGCCGCCATTTATCCCCGCTAAAGACGGGATCTTCGACCAGCAGCGTGATCATATCTTGAGTGATCTTGCCTTTTGCCAAGAGCATCTTCAGCACCCTGTACCGGAATATTTGCTCCAAGGCTTTGATATCGACGGCCGGAGAAACGGAAAACATGCTGTTTGTGTGAAAGCATCCGTCTGAAACCAATATATGCAGGTGAGGATGAAATCCTTGTGGAAAATCCCCGAAGGTCTGTATCGCTACAACAGCTCCCCCGCTAAAGACGGGATCTTCGACGGGCACCGCCTTTGGGTCCCGCACGCCGGTTGTGTAAAAGGCTTTCAGAGCCTCCCATCCACAACGGCTGAGGTCAGAAAGCAGCTTTCGATCATAGAGGAAATATCGGCGGAGGATTTTGGGTATGCTGAACACTACATGTCGGTGCGGAGCGGCCTTTACCTCCTCCCGACAAAGCCACTCACCGAATTCCACTACTCTCTTCTGACCTGCCCGCCAGGGCCGTTCTCAATGTATGACACTTTATCGTTTTGTGTTTCTCCCTGTTATTTATCCTCTTCAAGTGCATCCAAGGCAAGGCAGGCGGGTGGCAGGATGGACAGAAATGCCTTCTCTTGTCACGTTGAAGCATGATTTCCGCTTCGCTCCAACCCAAACGCTAACAAATATTCATGTCCACATTCATCGCATCTCACCCTTGCAAACCCATTATTAGGGTCACCACAATCAAGATAACGGTAAATCACCTTTCTCATATAGGGTCGAAAAAAGCCGTATTGCCTTTCAAAACGATCTTCCCCGCCGCGGCGGGGCTCAAATTTCTCAAAATTATCCTCAACGCATCGATAATATGCTGAATTTTGAGGATTGCGAGGCCGGTAGATAGGAGAGATGTCGGGCATAGACTTTCCTTCTGTAAAAAAGTGTGAGAAAGTGCCCGATGATTAATACTGTAAGTTGAACTGAAAGTCAATGAATTTTTGAGATGATATATTTCTT
>JAYEMW010000373.1:0-2037 GCA_034718555.1 Thermodesulfobacteriota bacterium | reverse complement strand
CAAAAAAAGATATAATTATATTTTGCCGTCGAAATTACCGGTTGTCCGTTGCAAAAAGTGTGTATTGCCTAAGACAATGCCATACATTAAATTTGATGACGAAGGCATCTGTAACTATTGCAAAAATTATAAGCAAATAAAAACAAATGGAATAAAATCTTTGCAGGGGATTTCCGAGAGATACAGGAGAAATGATGGGTCTTACGACTGCATTGTCGGTATCAGCGGTGGCAGAGACAGCGTCTTTGGACTCCATTTTGTCAAAACAGTCCTAAAAATGAATCCTGTTGCATACACATATGACTGGGGAATGGTTACTGACCTTGCACGAAGAAATATCTCTCATATTTGCGGTAAATTAGGTGTAGAACATATCCTTATATCTGCGGATATCAAGAAAAAACGTAGATATATTAAAAAAAACGTGATTGCTTGGCTTAAAAGACCAAATATTGGAATGGTGCCACTGTTTATGGCTGGTGATAAGGCTTATTTCTCTCATGCTCAGAGATTAAAGAAGAAATTAGGAGTTGATGTTATTTTTTTATGTGAAAACATGCTCGAACGTACTGATTTTAAAACGGGATTTGCAAATATAAAACCATATTTTGACGAAAACTTTGTATATACACAATCGCTAATAAACAAACTTAAATTACTATATTTCTTCGGGAAACAATATGTTGGCAATACTGCCTATGTTAATTTTTCCATGATTGATACATTATTTGCCTATATATATTATTATTTTACTGACCGTGACTATTATAATCTTTATAAATATATTTCTTGGAATGAAGAAGAAATAATTTCAACTTTACGTAATGAATACAATTGGGAAGTTGCAGATGATACAAAAACTACCTGGCGCATAGGAGACGGTACGGCAGCATTTTATAACTACATATACTACACAATGGCAGGATTTACTGAAAACGATACCTTCCGCAGCAATCAGATTCGTGAGGGTATTATTACCAGAAAAGAAGCCTTAAAGCTAATTGAGCAGGAAAATGAACCGCGATACAAATCTATAATGTGGTATTGTGATGTCATAGGCATTGATTTTGAGGATACAATAAAAAAAATTAATTCGGCGCCAAAACTATATGAAAGTTACTAAAAGAAATATACTTGAATTATAATGAGCGCTATTAGAATTGCACATTCTAACAATGACATGAAGAATTTGAAAAACTGCGTTCTTCACGGTCTTTTTCTTCTTCTTTATGCACCTTTTAAAAATGTTGCATTTCCTTTTTTCAATTACATTCGCTATGGGATAATAAAATTTTTTGCAAAAAACATTAGGAGTGCTTACATTTCTGAGGGAGTATTTATATGGTTCCCATGGAGAGTTAAGTTAGGAAAAAATTCCTCTTTAAATCAAGGAGTGTTAATTGATGGATATGGTGGCGTCGAAATTGGAAGTGGTGTGCGAATAGCCCCTTATTCAGTAATAAACACTGCAGACCATAATTTTGCCGATTTATCAAAACGAATAATGGAGCAAGGATATATTTGTGCAAAAGTTGTCATAGAAGACGATGTTTGGGTAGGGACCCATGTGTGCATAAATAAAGGTGTCACCATAGGCAAAGGCTACGTAATTAGAAGTGGGTCGGTAGTTACAAAGGATATTCCGCCATATTCTATTGCGGTGGGTATTCCCTGTTGCGTAATAAAAAAACGATAGCTTATATTTATTTTAATTGGAGATATACAAATTGGAAATTTTCTCTCGATAGATGGAAGTCTTTATCAACAAAATTCGAAGTATTTTTACATCCTTGCCTATAAAACAACGGTTCAGCAGAGATGTTCTATGGAACACCGCCAGTCTTGTAATGTTGGGGGTAAGCGGCATTATCATCAACCTGGTAATTATGGCCCTTCGTGGGCCTCGGGCGCTTGGAATATTTAATCAGGTATTTGCTTTTTATATCGTTATTTCGCAAATCGCTGTTGGTGGTATTCAGTTTTCGACATTAAAACATTGCTCTTATAGGCAGGGTAATATGCAGGAATGTGCAGTGA
>JAYEMW010000372.1:7848-10445 GCA_034718555.1 Thermodesulfobacteriota bacterium | reverse complement strand
GAATTTGGACCACAACCATTGGATGGCCGATACTAAGCCCCCTTTTATCAAAGCGAATTTTTCCATAGAAAAGTTCAACATCTAAGCTGCGAATATTTTCCAGAACCAGTTGTGCATCCAGAGTGTTGCATTTTTCTATTGCCAGTTGATAAATTAAACAACCGGCTGTAGCCTGGGCATTTTGATAGGTAGGATGATCGCCGTATGTTTTTTCAAATATTTTCGCATATTCCTGACTGCTGCCGAAAAAGGGACCTTTATATCCTGCTTTGCTTGACCATTGACTTACGCCGATCATGTATTCAGCTTTTTGCCCAAGATCTTTCACAAAATCTTTCTGTGTGGGGCCAAGGGTCATTACTACTGCTTTAGGATGATAATCCGGTGTTTTATGCAGCAGTTCAACCAATAGAACTGCATCCTGGTAATGTCCGGTAAAGAAAACAATATCTGGAGATTTTTCTCTTAATTCTTCCAGGAAGATAATCCAGTTATCGCTCTTCGTATCTATCACTTTGTAATAAATCTCCTTAAAACCAACTTTGCCACCCCAAATACGGGCGCCTTTTGCTACACTTTTAGGAAACAACTTGTCTTTGGAGGTAAAAGCAAGTACTGCATAAGTGAGATTTTCTGAGGTTTTTTGGGACATCATCATAAAAAAACCCCTTGTATACCAGGACGCGGAAGTAAGAATACCAAAAGTGGATCTTGTATTTTTTGAAAAGATCACTTCTGAGGCTCCGCATGTTTCCACTAATATTTTTCCATATTGTTCAGCTATCTCACTTGCAGCCAGAGTCAGGCAGCTGGAATATGGGCCAAGCAGAAAATCAACTTTATCTTCGTTGATAAGTCTGACAATATTTTCCCGGGTTTTATCCCCATTACCCTCATCATCATAATAAATGATTTGTACTGGATATTGTTTATCGCCTACTTTCAACCCGCCTTCGTTATTGACTTTTTCAACCCACAGATCATATCCTTCTATAACCCGCTGCCCTTCAGAAATATAGCGGCCGCTTTTTCCAATAGAACAGCCGAATAATATTTCTGAACGATCCGGTTTTTCCGGGAGAGGAGATACAGGTTCAACAGCTTCCTTTTGAGCAGCAGTATAGCTTACTTTTCCATTTTTTCCCGGATTATGAAAAACCGCCAAAAGAATCATCACTATTCCCACAGTTATAGTAATTGAAATTAACAGGATAACTTTTTTAGTTCCTGGAGTTTCTTTGTTCCCAGAATTTTTCATGATTATTCCCTATTAAATGTTTAGATTTAAATTCCAAAGCATGAAAACCATTCAACGTTCGCAGGAGGATTTGCCTGAAGCATGTCTCTCCATGCTTCATCCGTAAGCCGTGAATTCGCCGGCTGCTTGAATTCATAGTAACTCATCACCGGCCCTGCCCCTATAAAAATTCTTCCATCAGGCAGCAGATACGCAAATGCCATCAGTTTCATGCACATTGGTCATGTGTATTCTTCTGAGGAATGCATAGGATTATTCATCACCACAAACCCATTGCTTCGTAATAGCTTTAGGGCTTCAGTATCAAGGGGAATCTTCGCGCTAAAATCAGTGAAGTTGTCAATGCCGCTTTCTTGCAATGGCAGGCTGTATGACGGTATCTGGGCTGTTATATGTAGTGGCTCTGTCCGGTAGAAATCAGAAAGTTGCAGGATGTCTTTCGATACATTGTAGGTAAAAAAGTGAACCATGCCCAAGGCCTTCCTCAATATCACAAGGGCATCACCCACGGTGATCTTTTCATCCGAATTGGGCTGACCGATTTCATTTAGAGGCGCGCAGTCGCCGTGGGCGATGCCCTCCTCAGTCGGGGTTTCCAAATTCAAAGCAAAACATAGGCATAGCAACGCATCGCCTGTGTTTATTTGAGCATCTCTCTTGCCAAAAGGGGCCACATCACCGTCTGGATACACAAAAGCTGCCACTGTAGCATGCTGCATGGCAAACAGAAATACAATGTGCAGCAGAATACCTACGGGCAAATGCCATGATTTTTTCATAGTAAATACCTCCATGCTCTGAAACTTTTAGTTGGTTCCATAAGCTCGTGTACTAAAGCACAATAATTCCCAATGCCTTTCTCAGTTTTTTATTGGATAGTAAGACATAGATAGGCTATGTTGTCAAGAAAAAAGGCATTACAATATATAGATATAGGGTGGAGTTAGACTATTTGTAACCGTTCACGGTTCAACGTTCAGGGTTAGGGAAAAGACTCAAATTGGATCCCCGAAATGCTTGTAAAGAATACGCGGTTTGGCACATCATCGCCAAGTAACCATGTTCTGGATTTGTGGGAAAGTAGAAGCGAGCGGTTTTCCAGTACAAAGCGCTTATAAAATAGCCTATTGTGATGAGAATCCAACCTTTGAATCCCGCTGTAAGCGGGAAACCTTTGAACCGTGAACGGTTACGACTATTCGCTTTCATTGGAGCTTAAGAATGGAATCGACATAAATTTCATCTTTTAAACTATCTCTTAAACGCTAACTGTTCAACTTAGCCGTATTGTTTTGCTGATTCCTCAGCTATGATACTTGACCAAAAGGCCGCAATGATT
>JAYEMW010000372.1:3991-7748 GCA_034718555.1 Thermodesulfobacteriota bacterium | reverse complement strand
AGCTTAAGAATGGAATCGACATAAATTTCATCTTTTAAACTATCTCTTAAACGCTAACTGTTCAACTTAGCCGTATTGTTTTGCTGATTCCTCAGCTATGATACTTGACCAAAAGGCCGCAATGATTTAAATTCTACCAATACAATCTTTGTAATAGTTTTTTCTATAACCTTATAATAATATGCAATGATCACTTGCATCTGAAGGCTTAGACATAGGGGTTTTAATTAGATTCCACATTTTCTAAGTGATAGGAAAAAAGACTATGTTTTTCTTTATTGGGGGCTTACAACAAAAAACTATAAGCCTTGGTAAAAAAAATATTCCCTGCCCTGAATGCGGGAGTTTTGATATGCATTTAAAAAGGGTAGACAATTACATAAGCCTTTTTTTTATACCTATATTTCCCATCAAAAAAGGAGCTCCTTTTTTAATATGCAATAAATGCAACAGCGTGTTTGATGAAGGTGGCTTGAGAAGAGATACTGCCAATATAGAAAACAGAAAAAAATGCATTCACTGTGGAAAATACTTAAACAAGGATTTTAGGTTTTGCCCTTACTGCGGCAGGCCTGCATCAAAGGTTTAAACATGCAAACATTTATAACCGTTATAAAAAGGAAAAAATAGTTGAATCGTTGAGTTATGAAATAAGTCCCGCCAAAAAGCGGGATTAAATAAGCATATTAAGCTAAGAAATCAACTGGATGCCCTTCTGCTTGCGACGCACAGTCAGGAATAACTACCATATTAATCCTGTCAAAAAATAGGCAAATATGAGTTTATAAATTTCTTGTTGTCATGTTTTTTTCAAAGGTGTATAAGAGACGCTCAGTTAGATTAGTGTGGACAATAAAATTTTCAGACTAAGATCAATGCGCCCATAGCTCAGTTGGATAGAGTGACGGACTACGAATCCGTAGGTCGCAGGTTCGAATCCTGCTGGGCGCACTTCAATTAATGGAGGCTCCGGTAAAATTGCCAAATTTGACAGACTGATTTATACTTTAATTATACTGTTTGGGAAGTCACGGTTGGGCCTCAGCAAAAATATCTAAAGCAACCCTTAAATATTTTAAGAAATAGGAGAAAAATATGGCAAACAATATATCCTTAGAAGATGTTTCCAATAGCATTAAAACCGTAAACCATCCAGCAATTAATATGAACTTAGTTGACTTAGGCATGGTACGAGATATTGAATTAAAGGACAATAAAGTCTCTTTGACCTTAGTGCTGCCCTTTGCTGGGATACCAATATTGGATTCACTCAAACAAATGCTAAAAGGATCAGTTAGAGATCTCGACGTAGAACTTGAGATTAATATGGGGCAGATGACTCAGGAAGAAGTTCAGACATTTTTGGCCAAGGAACAGGAGGCTTGGAAGGGTCTATAAAATGTTTCACGTGAAACATTAAGATTAGATTTAATTATGCCTTCAATAATATCAATTGTTAATCAAAAGGGTGGAGTTGGCAAAACAACCACTGCCGTTAATCTTTCTGCTTCTATTTCCGCAGCGGAAAAGAAATGTTTGTTAGTGGACTGCGATCCCCAGGGAAATGCCACCACTTCCCTTGGCATCAATCCCTCTGACCTTAATCCAAGCCTTTATGATTTAATATTAGGAAAAAGCGTCTTGGATAAGGCCATAATTGATACATCTATGCCGTTTCTTAAGATTATCGGCGCCAACCCGGATTTATTTGGCGCAGAGGTAGAGCTCTTTGATGCTTCCAATAAGGAATATTTGTTAAGGAATATTTTATCTAATTTTAAACATGACTATGAATATATTTTTATTGATTGCCCTCCTTCCCTTGGATTTCTAACGCTCAATGCCTTAACTGCGTCTGATTTCTTCCTTGTTCCGCTTCAATGTGAATATCTTGCAATGGAGGGCTTGGCACAACTTCTTAACACTGTTAGGCTGGTAAAAAAAGGACTTAACCCGTCTCTTGAAATGCTTGGCATCATGTTCACAATGTTTGATAGCCGAAATAACCTATCGCGCCAGGTAGTTGATGAAGTTAGTAGAAATTTTAAGGAATCTTTGTTTAAAACTATAATTCCCCGCAATGTTAGCTTGAGTGAGGCAACAAGCTACGGAGCACCATGCATGCTTTATGATATTCGCTCAAAGGGCGCGCAGAGTTATTTAGCGCTTGCAAAGGAACTAATTCTAAAGGGAGGTAACAAAGGTGGCAAAACGTAAGGCCCTTGGAAGAGGACTGTCTGCCCTATTTCCAGAATCTTCTACCATAGATGAGGACAGTGGGTTTTTTTACTGTGCAGTTGAGTCAATTACCCCTAACCCTCTTCAGCCACGGCAAGATTTCAGTGATTCTGAGCTCTCTGAATTGGCAAATTCAATAAAGGAAAACGGCATTATTCAGCCTGTCCTAATAACAAGGGTTAAAGACGGTTTCCAGCTTATAGCAGGTGAAAGACGTTGGCGTGCCGCCCAAAAGGCCGGTCTCCACAAAATACCTGCCTGGATTCGTGATGTGTCCCCGGCAGAAAGCTTGGAACTTGCCCTAATAGAAAATATTCAAAGAAAAGACCTGAACCCTATAGAAGAGGCGTTGGCTTATCAGGAAATGATCCAAAAATCTTCCTTGACACAAGAATCCCTTTCAAAAAGGATTGGCAAGGATCGTTCAACAATAGCAAATTTTCTAAGATTACTGAATCTCCCTGATTTCATTCAAAAAGATATTGTAAATGGAGCCCTGACAATGGGTCATGCAAGGGTTTTGGCTGGAATTAATTCTCTCTCTTCCCAGAAGAGCTTAAGGGATATAATAATAAAAAAGTCCCTGTCCGTTCGTCAGACAGAGTCATTAGCAAATAAATTTTCTAAACCAAAAAAGAATATCGATTCAACCTTGGAGACAGATTATTACATGGAAACCCTTTCTAAGGACATACAAAAATTTTTAGGCACCAAGGTATCTATAAAAAAGACCGGCAAAAAGGGTAAGATTATTATCGATTTTTATTCTGATGACGAGCTTGACCGTCTTATTGGTGTGTTAACATAGCTCATTTTGGCTTCAGATGAAGTATATGCCCTATTTCGTCAATCTAATCTTTCAAGCGGAGATTTAATTGAATTCTATAATGGTAATGGATGGCCAGGGAGGTGGAATAGGCAAAGCAATAATCAAAAGATTAAGGTACGAATTTGGAGAAGACATAGAAATACTTGCACTAGGAACTAATTCCTTGTCAACATCTCAGATGATGAAGGCAGGTGCAAACAGAGGTGCCACAGGGGAAAATGCCATTGCAAAAATGTCCTTATCTGTTGATATCATTGTTGGCCCCCTTGCAATTATTATGGCTAACTCCATGATGGGTGAAGTTACGCCGAGAATTGCCGAGGCAATTTCATCAAGCAATGCCTTAAAAATATTAATCCCTTTAACAAGGGAGAAGGTAAAACTATTAGGTGTGTCCGACGAACCCTTGCCCCATCTAATTGACAAACTAATTAAAACTATTAAGGAGGCAGAGTAAATGTGTGAATCATCAGCTTATCTAATCCAAAACGGAAAGGAAGAGCTTATCTTAGAAAACGTAGAGGAGCTATACACTGAAGGTAATACAGTTAAAATAATAAACCTCTTCGGCGACCAGAAGATTATTGATGCAGAGATAAAACAAATTTCCTTTGTGGATAATAAGATAATTTTAGAAAAAAGACATATAACCCCTACGCCATCATAAATTAAATAGTGTCTTATGTAGCT
>JAYEMW010000372.1:0-3891 GCA_034718555.1 Thermodesulfobacteriota bacterium | reverse complement strand
ATAGTGTCTTATGTAGCTGGCTCTTTCTCAAAATGAGTGGGTAAATTTCCCCTCTCCTCTTGTGGGATGGGTTGTGGGAGGGGAAATAAAAAGAAACTCCCATCAATGGAGGGAAAATTTCCCCACTTGAAATGGGAAGGAACCATGTAACTCTTATGGTAACTTATAAATTACTTTCATTCCATCCCTGCAATTCTCTCCGGCATTGAAAGGTAAAAAACCGCTTCTTCTTTTTTTCCCCTCTTCATACAACCGTTTCCATATATATTACATTTATTTTTTAACTCTTCTATTGCCCCGGCTCTTTGTTCTAAGGATAGAACACCACTTGTTATTAATCTAACAATTGCCCTAATCCTAAATCTATCCATGCCTTGAAATTTCTGTGATAACTGATCATCATGCCCCCCCTCTTTGATAATTAGCTCTTTATTAATAAGGTAAATTGGATAACGGCACGATATCCTTAACCATAAATCATAGTCCTCTGCTGCGGCGAAGGATTCATCAAAAAACCCTATTTCATCAAAAACAGATCTCTTTATTGCAACACTTGAAGGGCTAATTAGGCAGAGCTTCAAGGACTGATAAAATATATCCCCTGATGGCTTTTTGTGTTTTAGTTTGGGGTTTACCCTTCTTCCATTTCTAATCCAGACCTCCTCGGTTTGACATGCTATGGCTTTGGGATTATTATAAATAAACTCCATTTGAAACTTTAGCTTCTTGCTTAGCCAATAATCATCAGAATCTAAAAATGCTATCCACGGTGCAATAGAATTTTTTATTCCTACATTTCTTGCAACTGATACCCCTCTGTTTTTATCAATCCTAATATATTTAATAAAATTCTTAAGTTTCTTTAGATTCTTATATGTATCGTCTGTTGACCCATCATCAATTACAATAATTTCAAGGTCCTTATACTCTTGGTCAATAACAGATTGAACTGCTCGTAAAACCCTCTGGGATCTGTTGAAGGTTGGAATTATTATGCTAACCGAGGGCATTTCTCTAATATAATTCCCAAATAAAGGCAATTATACCTGCTAACAGAAGATTAAACTCTACAATTCCCTTTAAAATATATTCATCTCTAATATAGTCGCTTTTGTATGCGATAAGATAATAAAAAGATAGAATAAAACAGAAGCTAAGAATATATCCAAGTTTAGTAACGACTCCTGTAATGGCGGATAATAACAGCGTGAGGGTAAAAATGCTGTTTACCAGCATTAATAGATTAAATGCTCTTTTCTCTCCCAAGGCTATGGGTAGCGTTTCATTCCCCACTATTATGTCTCCCTGAATATTAAGGATATTAAAAAAGCTTGTGCGGATATAACACATTGAAGAAACAAAGAAAAAAGATGTCAAAACACCCGGCCAAAAAATCCTATCCATCCCTATAACAGGAAGTAAAGAGCTTGTTGTTCCCCATGCAAGGGCCTCTGTTAAATCTTTAGACCCAGGAAGGTCTTTAATCTTTGAATACCGGCCAAGGTATTTGGATTTCCATGGAATAATTGGGATGCTATAAGCTAATCCAAGCATAGTTAACCCGGCAAACAGCAATAATTGGGTGAACCCTAAATACAGTGATAGAATGAGCCCTGCAGCTATCCCTGCCAAAGAGCTAACCACAAGAAAGCCCTTATTTTTGCTGTAGAAGATTGCCATACCTGGTTCATTGTATTTGTTCACCTCTTTATCAAGAAACCTATTAAGAACATGCATTCCATATACGTACAACATAGCGATGACTGGATAAATAATAGACTTTTTGCCTCCAGTCAGGGCAATCCCTGCATATGTCAGAGAAAAGGCTCCAATTGATTCGGTTATTGTTGTTTTATTGATAAATGGGAATATTTTTCCTGCAAAATTTTTAAAATAATAATGTTTACCATTAGTCACTGTGCTTAATTTATCAATCACCCTTTTTATCATCCAATTAGGAGTAGATGCGCCTGCTGTAACACCGATATTGTTAACAAATGAAAACCAAGATCCCTCTAATTCCTTTTCCGTTTCAATATGAAATGCGGGCTTTCCCGTTGATTTTGATATTTCATGAAGTCTTTTTGTGTTTCCGCTGTTTTTCCCTCCAACTATTACCATGCAATCAACTTCAGATGCTAATGCCTTAGTCTCTCCCTGCCTTTTATATGTTTCATCACATATAGTATCAAAGGTTATAGATTCAGGGTATAATTCCATTATTTTTTTTGTAAATTTATTATAGGCCTCAGCGTCTTGAGTGGTTTGCGATACCACGGCAAAGCGCCTTTTTTTATCCTTTCCAAGGGTTTCCTCTATGTTATCAACGGAATTTGTCACTATCCCATTACCCGCACTATAACCCATTAAACCAACAACTTCCGGGTGCATTAAATCTCCAAATATTACAGGCACATATCCCTTCTTGTTATATTTCTCTATAATTGCCTGCACCTTTACTACACGTGGGCATGTAGCATCAATAACCTTAAACTTTGATTCTTCTAATTTTTTCTTTTCACCAGGTGAAACCCCATGTGCCCGAATAATTATCCGTCCTTTTTCCTTATCACCTATTTCCGTAATGACATTTACCCCCTTATTGCTTAGAAGGTCTAATACCTGTTGATTATGAATCAGGGGACCATATGTAAACAGTTTGTCATCGTTTTTGTTGGCTTCAAAAAAAGCAATTTCCATAGCCCTTTTAACGCCCATACAGAATCCTGCAGTTTTCGCTAATTTAATCTTCATACAAAATCTCTCCGGCAATTCCTTCAAAATATCTATTTATTATCGATAAAAATGACCTCTTCCCCTCAATTTCAGGAATCAGCCCCTTTATTATTGCTTTCTTAGGCAAACCCTTTGTGTAATAAAGGAGCGGCCCCTTCATCATGTTTGCCCCCCTTTTCTCTCCATAATATTTTTCAAGGAGAAAAAAGTGTTCCTTTATAAGCTCATGCCATGAGTCAATTCCTGGTAAATAAATTTTACCTGTCTCTTCTAATTCCAATATTTGTTTGAATATCCATGGGTTTTTTAGCGCTGCTCTTCCTATCATAACGCCGTCGCACCCTGTTTCATCCTTCATTTCTATTGCAGAATATGCCCCGATAACATCCCCACTCCCTATAACCGGTATATTAACAGTCTCTTTAATGTTTTTTATCACCTGCCAGTCAGCCTTTCCTGAAAATCCCTGTGTTGTAAAACGGGGGTGTATTGTAATGCCATCTGCTCCACAATCTTCTATTATTTTTGCAATATCAAGGTAGTTTTCTTCTTTTGGAGACCAGCCGGACCTAATTTTTACAGTCAAGGGTAGCGTAGTTTTTTTCCTCACAGCAGTAACTATCCTTGCCACATCTATAGGCTTCCTCATAAGCGCAGAACCTGCCCCGTTTTTTATAACTTTTTTAACAGGGCAACCCATATTTATATCAACAATATCTAACCCCTTATCTTCAACTATTTCGGCAGACATAGCCATTCTTTCCGGGTCCGCTCCAAATAATTGTACTGCTAATGGCCTTTCATCTAAATGGGTCTCAAGGTATTCAAAGGTTTTTTTCTGCCCCCTTGTTAGACCTTCAGAGCTAATCATTTCGGTAGTTACAAGACCGGCTCCCATTTTTTTTATTAAAAGCCTGAATGGAAGATTTGTTTTTCCTGCCATAGGAGCCAAAACAAGCGAGTTTTTAAGTTTTAATGATCCAATTTTAAGCATATCCCAATTTTAAGCATCTCTTTGTTGGATTACAAACTTTTTAGGTTTTGTTTTTGCCTTACTCAGGTATACGGCCACAAAGGCGCTAAGCCACAAAGAAAAGATCATAAGTAATAGTTCACCGCAGAGTTCGCAGAGATAAGAGCTTTATAAAAATATTT
>JAYEMW010000371.1:0-2046 GCA_034718555.1 Thermodesulfobacteriota bacterium | reverse complement strand
CATGGGCAATTCCACTTTTTGGCACCTTAAGCCCGATTTTTTCCATGGATTTCTTAAATAAATTGCGATCTTCAGCTTTTTTAATTGATTTTATTGATGCACCTATCATTTCTACATCAAATTTATCTAATATGCCCATTTCAGAAAGGTTTACTGCGACGTTTAGAGCTGTTTGGCCGCCAATAGTGGGAAGGAGCGCATGGGGCCTTTCCTTTTGTATAATCATAGCAACAAAATCCGGTGTAATTGGCTCAACATACGTGCGATCTGCCATTTCAGGGTCAGTCATGATAGTTGCCGGGTTACTGTTTACAAGAACGACTTCGAAGCCTTCTTCCTTAAGGGCCTTGCACGCCTGGGTGCCGGAGTAGTCAAATTCGCAGGCCTGGCCAATGATTATTGGCCCGGAGCCGATGATCAGAATTTTTGATATGTCACTTCTTTTTGGCATACTGTGTAATGGTCGATTTCAGGCGCTTAGGCCTTCTTTTCTTTCATAATTTTAATAAAATCATCGAATAAATAATTTGAATCATGGGGACCAGGAGATGCCTCGGGGTGATACTGCACTGAAAATATGGGCAAATATTTATGTTTCATGCCCTCAAGGGTCTGGTCATTAAGGTTGATGTGGGTTATTTCAATGTCCGGGTCTGTTATTGATTCTATGTCCAGACAAAAGC
The DNA here is from genome assembly GCA_034718555.1 of Thermodesulfobacteriota bacterium. GTDB lineage: Bacteria > Desulfobacterota > DSM-4660 > Desulfatiglandales > B25-G16 > M55B121. Next base: position 1,363 of record JAYEMW010000371.1, on the reverse strand, counting down.
CGTGATTCTGTGTTGTAATCTCTACCTTTCCTGTAACAAGATTTTTGACCGGATGATTGGCGCCGCGGTGACCGAATTTCAATTTAAAGCTTTTTCCGCCAAACGCAAGACCAAGGAGCTGATGTCCCAGGCAAATTCCGAATATTGGGTATTGCTCCGCCAGGTTTTGAATGGTGTGAACAGCGTATTTTATCGGCTCAGGATCACCAGGACCATTAGACAAGAGGATTCCATCTGGTTTTAAGGCGTTTATTTCCTCGATTTTTGAATGGGCAGGAACAATTGTTACATTACATCCTCGTGATACAAGGCTTTTAATTATGTTGAATTTTATGCCGAAATCAAAGGCCACTACATGAAATTTAGGGTTTTTTACCTGGTCCCATTTATGAGACTCTTTACATGTAACCTCTCGGACAAGGTCTCTTCCTAATAAGCCCTTTGAGCTGACAACCTTCTTGGTTAAAGAGCCAAGATCAAGATCGTCTGTGGAAATGACACCCTTCATAGCGCCTTTTTGACGGATATGCCTTGTTAGAGCCCTTGTGTCTATTCCTTCAATGCCTATTTTGCCGGACTGGTTTAAATAATCGGCAAGGGTTTTCCGGGAACGCCAGTTGCTTGGAGCCGGATCATATTCCTTTACAACAAATGCTTCTACCTGAATTCCGTTAGACTCTAAATCTTCACTGTTTATGCCATAGTTACCAATCAGGGGGTAGGTCATGGTTAAAATCTGACCTTTATAGGAAGGGTCCGTTAGAATTTCCTGGTAGCCTGTCATGCTTGTATTAAATACAACCTCTCCATATATCTCGCCCCTCCCTGCAAAGGTTCTGCCGTAATAAGCAGTCCCGTCTTCTAAAATCAACATGGCCTTCAATTTTGTTACCATCTCATCCTCATTTTTATGCCACGGGAATGCAATTCTTCCTTGATTTGCCTTATGCTATAGGTTCCATAATGAACGATGGAGGCAATAAGGGCTGCATCTGCATTTCCCTCGGTCAGTACATCATATATATGGTCAATGCTTCCAGCGCCACCAGAGGCAATAACAGGAATATTTACATTGGATGAAATAAGCTGTGTCAGTTTTAGCTCATAACCCTCCCGTGCTCCATCTGCATCAATGGAGTTCAGGCATATCTCCCCTGCTCCTAAGTTTTCCGCTTCTTTGGCCCAGGCCAGGGCATCAATCCCTGTAGGTGTTCGGCCACCATTGATGACAATCTGGTATCCCGATGGTATTTTTTTGTTTACCGCTACTTTCTTGGCATCCATACCAAGTACAATACACTGACTACCAAAAGAGGCTGATCCGTGGGATATTATTGTTGGGTTTTGCACTGCAGCGCTGTTA
>JAYEMW010000370.1:0-2049 GCA_034718555.1 Thermodesulfobacteriota bacterium | reverse complement strand
GAAATTGCGAACTTATTTTTTTGTGAGCCCTAACTGCCGACAATACCTAAAGGGCTATCTTCAGTGATCCGGAAGAGAGGAAGCTCTATTTGAAAGGTTGTGCCTTTAGGGCTTGTTTCCTTGACTTTAATCTTTCCCCCGTGTTTTTCTATTATTCCCTGCACTGTGCCTAAACCAAGCCCCGTTCCCTTACCCTCTTCTTTGGTTGTAAAAAAAAGGTCAAAGATTTTCGGGAGCACATTGTCTGGAATCCCACTGCCGGTATCACATATTTCAACATAAAGTTTACCTTTAGATTTATCTCTGTCGGTCTTTATGGTTATGGTTCCAATGTCTTTTATGGCATGGGCTGAGTTTATTATTATATTTGTAAAGACCTGGATAAGCTGGTTTTTATCGCCTTTAAACATTAACATGCCGGATGAAAATTCCTTTTCTATAGTGATGTTTTGTAAAAGGGCATGGTTTTTTAGCAGGGAAAATGTTTGTTCTATAACGGCATTCATATCAAGCGTTTCTTCTTTTATTTCTACTTGTCTCGAATAGGCAAGGAGGTTTTTTACAATATCTTTGCATCTGTTTGTGTCCTCAATGATATTTTGCATATCTTCTCTCATGGAGTTATCTTCATCCAAGTCCTCAAGGATTAAACTGGCATCTATAAGTATTCCGCTGAGAGGATTATTTATTTCATGGGCCACACCGGCGGCCAGTTGCCCTAATGAGGCCATTTTATTTGATTGTGCCAGCTTAATTCTTTCCGCCTCCTTTAATTTCTTTTCTATCTCTATCTTTGGCCTAAGATCATTATAAATTCCCATTGTTGCAATTTCTTTTCCATTTTCATAAATAATCGAGGCAGTCATTTCTACTGGAATCTCCTTGCCTGATGAGGTAATTATCGTCATATTTGTCGTATACAGCTTGCCAACACCCCCATAGTCAGGGCTCCGGAGATTCTTCATTATGCTCCTTGCTCCTCCTGGGGTGTAGAGATATTCAGCTATACTCGTACCTACGGCAACCTTATTTGTGTAGCCGAATAGCTTGCGGGCGCTTTCATTCATACTCAAAATCACACCCTTCATGTCTGCAACGAGAATAGCCGCTACGGAGCTGTTTATAATATTTTCCAAAAAATCGCGGCTCCTGCGCCACTCTATTTCTAAGAGTTTGACCTTGGTCACATCCCTAATGCTTGCCAGTATATGGCTAACCTCCCCGTTGTCGTTAAAGATAGGAGAGCAGACCCGATCCTCATATACTGCCTCTCCTTTGTATCCCTCAGTCTTATTTGTGCTGGATGTGGTTTTTTTCGTCTTTATTACCTTGAGTACAGGACAAGAGGTCTCTTGGCAGGGCTTCTCAAAGCCGTAGAGTATATGGTAGCATTTTTTGCCCAAAAGTTGTTTTTTGGTGTGCTTATACTTTTCAAGAAATTTGGAATTGGCCTCCACGATTGACATATCTGTAGAGAGGATAAGTGTTGGGAAAGAAAGGGAATCAAATATTTTATTTCGCCAGTCAAATTTTTCCATATTGAATTTCCGCGGAATACTATTGTGCTGAATCGAATGCCTTACTTAGAGCCTCCTCTGCCCTGCTTAAATCGTCTTCCGCCAGCACGAGAAAGACAGATGCTGAGGAGCAACCGGATGATATAACCTTTATGTCCGCTTCTAAAAGAGAGGAGAAAGCGGCATCAGCTATGCCGTATCTATCACCAAAATGTGGGCCATGAAAAAATAGAATACCAACAGGATATAAATATCTGTGTAATTTTAAGGAGAGAGTTTTTTTTAGAGAGTCATGGAAATCCCTTCCCTCTTTTTCAGGAAGACAAAAAACCAATGAAATTCCATTATTTGATTCTTGTGCAATTATAAATTTTGTTTTAATGTCCTGAAAATTATGATTAGAAAGGATTTTCCCTAATTCCGCAGTTTTTTTTGCAGGGTAATAAAATTCAAAAAGGGACAGATTATTTAACTTATTAAACCCATAAGTCTTAATCCTGGGTTCCCAGTAAACAGCAATTGTCTCCATAAG
>JAYEMW010000369.1:0-2053 GCA_034718555.1 Thermodesulfobacteriota bacterium | reverse complement strand
CCCGGGATTGCAAATTAATTGGACATAATTTAGGTCTGGGTTCAGGGTTCAGCGTTCAAAGTTCAGGGTTAACTACTTCGCAATGTTTTCCTTAGTAATTGATTTCATTGGTTTAATACCAAGAGATCTCAACCTCTGAACCTCTGAACCGTGAACCTTTGAACCCAACTCCTGGGTTGGAAACAGAGGTTTATGTCCAAAACATTACACCAGTATACGCTATAAATTACGAGGTCTGTATTTAGAAATATTTTTATAAAGCTCTTATCTCTGCGTTCTCTGCGAACTCAGCGGTGAACTATTACAAATATTTGTACCGTAATTAGCAAAATCAAGTGGTCATGTCAACGGGCTTGAAAGTTTTCTTTATTCAATATATTGTGCCGGCAATATAAATTATTTCTATATAGTTATAATTTAAGGTAATTTTATTTAATTTATAAGAAAAAGCTTGACAAGCTATTGTATAATCTGTATATGGGTTATTAAAAAGTTATGTATAGGTTTTTTTACGGTCCAATCAATTTCATGATTTTGCAGGAAAGGGCATACAACATTAAAATGAATAAATTTCTCTGTATCCTGCTATTTTGTATGGTCTGTTTTTTCTTTTTTCCGCAAGAAAAAAGTGCTTTGGCGGAGGTAAGGTTTTATTCAGTTGAAGAACCTGCCCAGGAAAATGAGGAAAAAGATGAGAAGGATGAAAATGAAGAAAAAGTGGAAGAGGTTTTTGACGATAACTCGGTAATTTTTCCTGATGGCGGAGAAATTTTTCTTATCGGCAATGCATACAATATCAGGTGGAATTTTGACAGCTCTATCCAGAGTGTATCCGTGTATTTTTCAACAGATAGCGGTTTGACGTGGGAAATTATTGTGGAAGACACCACCAATGACGGCGCTTTTTGGTGGATTGCCCCTCCTATCACCTCTGGGGATTGTCTGGTGAAGGTTAAACATGCTGAGGAATGGGAACCATCGGATACAAGTAATGGAGTTTTTGCCTTATCTGCTAATCCGGATAAATGGCAGGAGGCAGATGGTCCATAGCAATAGTCAAAAAATAATAAGACAGTGAAAATAATAAAAAAGTGTTGACAAAGGCTTTTTTAAGGTTTATTTGATTACTCTGTAAGTGTTTTATGTAAGAAATTAAAAAGTTCTTTAACAAAAAAATCATAGAAAAGGTTCATTGCGGTCGGTCTAATGTTATTTTTCCAGAGGTGTGCCTGAAAAAATAATATAAAAAAATGTTGACAAAGTTTTTTCATGTATCTATATAAAAAAATGTTGACAAAGTTTTTTCATGTATCTATATAAAAAAATGTTGACAAAGTTTTTATTTTGTTTTTATATACCGAAAGAGCAATGAAATATTTCATAAAGAGATAAGACAGAGAAAAAGATTTACTATTGAGTGGAATTGAGTGGAAAGGAGGTGATGGCGAGAAGAAATGTTTTTTAGGTGGTAACTATGTTACCGGTATTTAGTAAAAAGTTGTTAATCGAGAAATTATTGTAAAGTTAATTAAAATTGGAGGAAGAGATGAAAAAAGTTATATTAATTATGGCAGTTGCAGCAGTCTTCGCCTTTACAGGCAGCGTAATGGCAAGCCCACCAGTCTGCCCGCCGTTTGAGGGTTTTTATATTGAGACAATAACTGATGTAACTGTTTATGGGGATTTAGAAGAATCAGAGGACTTTGAATGGAATTGGAATAATGATTCCTGCCAAAATACTACCAATGGTATTGCTAATGGTGCTGATGCAAATAATGGTCTTCAGGCAGAAGAGAGCGTGGCAAGAATAACCTATATGGAGGAATTTGATTCATATAACGGTCTTGCACATGGTGAAGGTGTAGTTCCTACTACATTAGCCAAGACATTTACTGCAGACACCCATTTGATCGATATCGACAATAATGTTAAAGTTGAAAAAGATATAGGCTATATATCTGATGGCGGTGCCGGCTCCCAGGCAGACCTTACAGAGAAAGCATCAGTTGAGGTTGTATCTGCTGGTGGAGATCTTGAAGGTGGAACAGGGCTG
>JAYEMW010000368.1:0-2057 GCA_034718555.1 Thermodesulfobacteriota bacterium | reverse complement strand
AACAATTCAGCCCGTTGAAAGCATAGTGTTTGTAAATGTCTATATAGACCTAATCTCTTGTTTCATAAATACAATATAGGATATGGCAAAGCAAATAAAGGTTATGGCTATAAGAGTAATAATATGAGGAATGACAATATTTATGCTCTGCAAAAGATTTAAAGGTCTGCTGAATCGCTCTGAAGAGAATTGCTCAATAGGTCCCATAAGGATTAATGATTTTGTTGTTTTTCTCGTAGGATCAATGATTATGGCGGTGGAATCATTGTATAGCTGCATAGGGGAGGTGAGGGAAACAGCCCTTTGAATTTTTGCATGCTTCATTACAATTTCAGGATTTTCCTGCGTGTTTTGATTAAGTGGCACAAAGGCATTTGCCAAAACACTTGCGCCCATGGAAATAAAAAACGAGAAGAATATCCACACGGCCAGAGTGGCCAGTGCGGATGTGGCAATGCTTCTAAAAACAATAGAAAAGAGTATACTGATGCCTAACCAGAAGGAGATGTAGAATACACTAATTATGAGATATATAAATATTCTCCACACCTCTTCTATGCCGGGTACAACTCCAATTAACGCTAACCCAAGGCCTGAAACTACAAAAAGAATGGATGTTAACATTATAACAATAGTAATTACACCTGATAAAAATTTACCGTTAATTATAACATCTCTGTAAATGGGCTGAGATGCTAATTTGCTTAATGTTCCATCACTCCTCTCCCTGTTAATAGAATCGAAACCTAATACCAGTCCTATAAGGGGTCCAAAAAAGGCAACAAACTGTACCAAGGAAAAAAGAGGGCCTGTGGAGGTAAAAAGCATTAAGAATATGAATTTTGGTTTTGCAATTCCTCCAAGTTCATCCCTGAGACTAACACCTACCATATAGGTTGTAATTAAACTAACCATGGCAATCAATGCAAATAGAATGATAAACCTGTAACTACTGAAGTGATCTTCGAGTTCCTTTCTTACAATAGCGCCAATACCAGTCATGTTAGACCTCCTGAAAATATTTCATATATACATCATCTAATGAAATTTCCTTATTCTCAATACCCGGTTTTTCCTTTGCAAGCTGTTCAATTGTCCCTGAGGCAATCATTTTTCCATTAATCATGATTCCTATTCTGTCGGATATCTTTTGCACCTGTTTAAGGTCATGGGATGACAAGAGGACGGTTATATTCTTTTCCCTGCTTAGGGATTGAATATGCTGGATGATTCGGATAGTGCCATCTGGATCAAGTCCAAGCGTAGGCTCATCTAAAAAGACAATTTTTGGTTCCTTAATAAGTATCTCGGCAATTGCTAAGCGCTGCCTCATGCCCCTGGAATATACCCCGGTTATCTTATTTGCATCCTCTTTTAGTCCGACATTTTCCAACGCCTCTTCAATTTTTTTTGAGCTAACAGAATCAGGTATATTGTTCAGTCTTGCCAGAAACTGCAGGTTTTCTTTTGCATTCATATCATTATAGAAGCCAATGTTTTCCGGTACATAGCCAACAGCCCTTTTTACCTTAATGGCCTCCCTTGTTGGATCATACCCAGCTACCCTGGCCCACCCTTTAGTTGGTTCAGTAAGACCTATTAGCATAAGCAGGGTTGTTGTTTTACCTGAACCATTTGGACCGAGAAAGCCAAATATTTCACCTTCCTTAACACTGAAGGACAGGTTGTTGACAACAGTATGGTTAAGATAACTCTTGGTTAGCTCATGGGTTTCAATGACGGGCTTTTGATCCATAATGCCATTTACCTCCTGCCCAGGAAAATAAACAGGCCGAACAGGCCAATAATAACAAGGATGATAATCCCTATTCCTATCCAGGCCCAGGCTGCAGATGCATTGACTGTAACCCTCATTTCAAGAGTGTCGGATGTCTTTTCGCCCTTAACATTCAAACCTACTGCATAATCACCTACAAGGGCCTCCTGTGATGGAGTGATCTCAACCTCAACCTGCTTTAGGCCGCCGGTCTCTAATTCGTCTATTTTTTCAGGGTCGAATTCTACCTTCCAGTTTTCCGGTTTTACCGATAGGAAAT
>JAYEMW010000367.1:0-10504 GCA_034718555.1 Thermodesulfobacteriota bacterium | reverse complement strand
GTCAGTGGCAGCCAGGGCTCCCACTTAAATTTGCTAAAGATAAAAAGGTTGATTCTGAGAAATTATTCCAAAACGGCCCGGCCTTGGCTGTCCAATGCACTGCCATGTTAGGCCATGTCATAACTTTACACTAGATAGAGAATTTTCGTAGCTGCTATTGTTTTTACAATCTATATACTCAAGACACACGGCTTCATCTGAAATATCAATATACTTAATACAAATTTTAACCAGCTTTTCCTTACAATCTAAATAAGGGACAATTTTATTCTGAAACTCTTGTGCAAGTTCTTTAGCATCGAGAATAGATTTAACTTTATCTATATTAATTAATCAAATCATCTTCCTGGAAAACATGATGAATAAATGCCCAATAAATTAAAGCATCAAACCCTTGATTCTGATTATCTCGATTTAATAAATCGAATTTCTCTATCTTATTACATATACGGGAGTCCCAATATTCCTTGCGATCTGGCCTATATTCGATTTCTTCTGGAACAATAACAAAATGTTCTAAGTTGGTATCAAGATATGTTAATCCGGATTCTAATTCCGGATTCCAATTCTGATAACTATCACAAACGAATATACGAGGCACGTTATTCACGCAGAATCTACGAATATGAAGTAGTTCATGCAGTACAGATGCCTCAGGAAAATAGCCATCATTGGGGGTTAAAATTGTGGCCCCGTGTTTATCCACTTCACAAGCTAATCTATGAGGCCTTGACTCATCAACCTTCACATTTATTTCACTATCAATATGGCACTCAATTTTTTGCACTAACAAGTGTATTTCTTGAGGTAGTCGATTTATATATTCTTGTTTCATACTCTACAGATGAATCGTTTTTTGAGGCCTAACGAATAGCGTTTTATCCATCGTCCCGTAAAAAGTTAATCCTGATAATATTAAATTTATGATAGCAGAGATAGAAAATAAATCAAGTGGTTAAACGAATTGGGATGATGGATAAAACGTGGTTGAACTGTAGCCGCCTCTCAGACGGTCATGCTACGGATTTCATATAACCTCAGGTGAGTATAATATGGGAGTAATGTATTATGTGGTCGGTCATGCCCTTGATTCTCCTTAGGCAATAGTGCAGTGGCTTTCCTTCGTGACTTTGGGACTTCGTGGTTGGAATATTAACAGTTTTTACTGTAATTTTTCTATCTATGTAATCAAAGAATTTGACACTGTTTTTCTAATCTCATATGCTGCTAAAATATCTGGAAAACGCAGACACACACTAAAACCTTTAGAATCAAGATAATATAAGCCAATGACTATTCGCAGGGTACTCATATATACTCCAATATTCGTTATATTGTTCTTACTTCAATCATATTTCTGGGTACCTACATATGAGGAGCAATCAAGGGGAAACCCTGATCGATTAAATGAATATATTACTGCGTCTATAGGTGATGCGCACATATTAAATCCAGTCTTGTCAGCAGATTCCGCCAGCAGCCAGATAGAGTCTATGGTATTTGAAGGCCTTCTGGATCGCGACGAAGATCTCAACTTCAGGGGTCGCCTTGCTGAATCGTGGGAGATTTTTGAGGAGGCCTTTTTTTATGTCAATGATACCTCGATCATTCCAGGACTGGGTATTGCAGATGCAGACCGGATAACAAGGTTTTTAAGGGAAGCAAGACAAAGTGGAGATGTTAAAGATCCGGCGCTTAAGGCCTCTCTCGGTAATATAAAAGAGATTTCCCTTATTCAGCCCAGGGAATTTGTGTTTACTAAAAAGAAAGAGTCATCTGTTAGTGATCAAAAAGAAAGAGAGATAGAGATTCGTGTAAAGGCACCGACAAAAGTGAAATTAACCCTTTCCAAAGTGGATCAAAGCCTTTTTCAAAACCTCACAAAATTATTAGGTGAAAATTATTTTACCTCCTTTCACGGCGAAAAATTTATAAGCGCTATACCTCCTGTGGGAAAGGAAAAATTGTCTGAATATGCCAATGAGCTTCTCCCTGCCATAGAACAAAACCCCATATTGATTTTTTATCTGCGGCAGAATGTCAAATTTCATGATGGACACGTATTTGATGCCAATGATGTAAAGTTCACATATAAAACTATTATGGATCCCAAGAATCTATCACCACGTGTATCGGATTATGAACCGATCAAGGCAGTGGAGGTTATTAACCCTTTGACAGTGCGTATTGTGTATAAACGTCTTTATTCACCTGCAATAGGCACATGGGGCATGGGAATGCTTCCAGAACACCTCCTTAACAGGCAGGCTTTAAAAGCAGAGGCAATAAGTGCGGGAAAGGAATCTGAAACCTTTTCTATGCGGAAAAGCTCCTTTAACCGGCATCCCATTGGCTGCGGCCCTTATATATTCCGGGAATGGAAGCCGGATCAGTATATCAGCCTGGATCGCTTTGATGATTATTGGGAAGGAATGCCGAATTACAAAAATTATATATACAGGATAATACCGGATCTCCTTACGCAGGAAATGGAATTTTATGCCGGCACTGTTGACACTTATGGGGTTCAACCCCATCAGGTGAAGCGCCTTAAAAACAATCCGGAATACCAGAGTTTTTCAGGGCTTTCCTTTGGGTATACTTACATTGGCTATAATATGAGAAGGGCGCCTTTTAATGACGTTCGGGTTCGTATGGCCTTGAGCATGGCCCTTGATGTGGAAAAAATTATAAAATACGTACTCTACGGGGAGGGAGAAAGAATTACAGGCCCCTTTGTTAAACAGACGGATTATTACAATCACAGCATCAAACCGGTCCCTTATGATCCGGAAGGTGCTCTAATGCTCCTTAAAGATGCAGGCTGGGAAAGAAATAAGGAAGGTTGGCTGGAAAAGGATGGCAAGAGATTTCAGTTTACACTTATTACTAACAGCGGTAATGAGTTGCGCAAGTCCATTCTGGCCATTGCCCAGGAGGGATGGAAGCAGATAGGAATTGATGTTAGAACTGATCTTCTGGAGTGGGCTGTGTTTATCCAGGAGCGGGTTGATAAAGCGGATTTTGATGCCCTGATCTTGGGGTGGAGCATGGGGATTGAGCCTGATCTATACCAGATATGGCATTCCAGCCAAAATAATCCCTATCAACTCAATTTCGTAGGATATAATAATCCCGTCGCAGATGACCTTATCATCAAAACAAGAAGGGAATATGACCATGGCAGGCAGGTAGAATACTGCCACAGGCTTCATGAAATAATTGCGCGGGAACAGCCCTATACATTTCTATATGTTACAAAGTGGACGGCCATATTAGATAAAAAAATTGTAATAAAGGAGACAGATGCTAATGGGAATGAAATCTATAAGAAAATTACGCCGACTAAAACAGGCAGCTATACATTTCATTTTAATAAATGGATAAAGCTGCCGGAGGCGCCTGACTTTGAAGCCGAAGGGTAGGAACTGGTTGCTGGTTGCTGGTTGCTGGTTGCTGGTTGCTGGTTGCTGGTTGCTGGTTGCTGGTTGCTGGTTGCTGGTTGCTGGTTGCTGGTTGCTGGTTGCTGGGAAAAATAATAAGACCTTTTTGAGTTTGTCAACAATAAAAGCAGGATGTTATATAATGTTATCATTTATTGGAAGAAGTATCATACAGAAGATTGTGACCCTGTTTTTTGTATCAGTGGTTTCCTTTCTGATTATTCATATAGCTCCTGGCAAGCCAAGCCAGGTAGATCCCCTTAATCCCAAGTTCACACCGGAGATGGTTGAACGGTTTCGAAAAGAATTTCACTTAGATAAGCCCCTTCATATCCAGTATTTTTACTTTTATCGTGACCTTTTCACTGGAAAAACCGTTTCCTGGAAGGATAATCAGTCGGTGCTTGCAAAAATACTGGAGCGGTTTTTAAACAGCCTTCCACTTTTTATTGTCGGCACCATCCTCACCTGGACCCTGTCTTTTCCTGTTGGTATCCGTTCAGCCCTTTTCAGGGGAGGTTTCTATGACAGGAGCGCCACATTCTTTTCCTATCTACTTATATCTATTCCGGGTTTTTTCTTTGCCTATATACTGATTATTTTTGTAGTAAGCTATTTCCATGTTCCGGTAATAGGCATGGAGACATTCGGGTTAGGATCCCTCTCCTGGCCCCGTCTTTTTATGGACCGAATCTGGCATTTGCTGATTCCCTCTATTCTGGGCGCTACAGGCGGGATTGCCGTACTGTCAAGGTATGTACGGAGCCAGATGCTTGAGGTGGAAGGTCAGGATTATGTACGGACGGCAAAGGCAAAGGGACTTCCTGCGGAACAGGTCCACTACAAGCATGCCCTCCGCAATGCCCTTTTGCCTTTTGTGACCATGTTCGGCCTGATTTTGCCGGGACTCATTGGAGGATCTGTAATAATTGAGTCTATTTTCTCCTGGCCGGGCATGGGAAGGATGGCCTATGAGGCCATTTTGGCCAGAGACTATCCGATTATCCTGACGGTTAATTTTATCTCTGCCGTGCTGGTGCTTGCAGGCACATTTGTGTCTGATTTACTTTATATGGTTGTTGATCCGAGGATAAGATTGTAATGGAAACAGATAAATCGAAAATCAGCATTGAACTGGAGACCCCTGCAACGGGACCGGTAAAATCACGGAGGCATGAGTTATGGCGTTTGCTTAAGGAAAATAAACTTGCATTTTTTGGCCTTAGTGTTTTTATCATCTTTTTTTTCACTGCCCTTTTAGGCCTATTGCTAACCTCCGGTTCAGGTCCTGTTTTTGATCCCTCTATGGTAAGGCTCCAGGAAAAATTACTGCCGCCCCTTTCCAGCCCAAATTTAGAGTCATTGCGCCCAAATGAAGTACCAAGAACATGGGTATATCTTTTCGGGACCGACGATTTGGGGAGAGACGTCTTTGCAAGGATGTTGCAGGGGGCATGGGTGTCCCTTACTGTTGGCTTTGTCGCTGTTGGGATATCAGTGCTTGTGGGCTTATTTATGGGAGGTATTGCAGGATATTTTGGGCAAAAATTTATTTGCCTTGATAGTATTATTACGGCCCTTTTATTTTTAATAGGGGCAGTATTATTTTTTACAGGGAAAGGTCTTGCAGGATCTGTTTTTTTAATTACAGGGCATACCTTTATATTTTACCTTATCGTAATAAAGTGGAAATTCCGCAAGAACAGGTATTTTAAGTACTTAAATATATTGCACAAAAAAACCCTCTCTATTGACACATTGATTATGCGGATTGTGGATATCATGCTTTGTTTTCCAAGTTTTTTCCTGATACTTACTGTAGTTGCCCTTCTGCCGGCAAGCATCTACAATATTATGATTGTAATTGGGCTAACGAGCTGGATGGGAACTACTCGCTTTGTCCGCGCTGAATTTCTATCACTAAGAGAGCAGGATTTTGTGACTGCTGCAAGGGCCCTGGGGGTTAACAACTATAGGATAATATTTCGTCATATGATACCTAACGCTATTGCTCCGGTCCTGGTAAGCGCAACTATAGGTATTGCCACGGCTATTTTGACGGAGGCAGGATTGAGTTTTCTTGGGTTTGGTGTTCCACCGCCCAATGCAACCTGGGGAAATATTCTCTCCGATGGAAAACGCTTTATATTTGATGCACCCTGGCTGACCTTTATCCCCGGCTTTGCCATCTTAATAGTTGTGCTCTCCTTTAATCTATTTGGTGAAGGCCTTCGGGACATCATGAATCCAAAGCTCAGGGAAAGACACTAATGCTATCTGTCCAGGATCTGAAGGTATATTTCGAGGTGGATGGCGGTTTTTCCAGGGCCGTTGACGGGGTGAACTTTGATATAAAGACCGGTGAAACAGTTTGCCTTGTAGGGGAATCGGGATGCGGAAAGAGTGTGTCTGCCTTGACTATTATGGGAATAATACCACAGCCGCCCGGTAAAATCATGGGTGGTAAGGTTCTGTTTCATGGTAAGAATCTTTTGTCCATGAGAGAAGAAGAAATGCAGAAGATTCGAGGCAATCATATAGCAATGGTTTTCCAGGAACCTATGACATCCCTTAATCCTGTTTTCACCATAGGAGACCAAATCGAAGAGGCCATCAGGGTACATGAAAAAATAGACGAGAGTGAAACGAGACTGAGGATTGTCCAGGCCCTTAAAGACGTAGGTATTCCTTCGCCGGAACAGCGCATTAATGATTACCCCCATCAACTTAGCGGCGGCCAGAGGCAGCGTGTAATGATTGCTATGGCATTGGCATGTAACCCTGACCTGATAATTGCCGATGAGCCTACTACAGCCCTTGATGTTACAATACAGGCACAGATATTAAACCTGTTTAAAGAGCTACAGCAAAAAAAGCGCATGTCTCTTCTTTATATCACGCATGACCTTGGTGTTGTGGCCAAAGTGGCTGACCAAATTTATGTCATGTATGCAGGAATCATTGTAGAAAAAGGTGCAGCGAAAGATATTTTTCATAACCCATGTCATCCATATACACAAGGGCTTTTGGCATCCCTCCCCAGTCATTCAAAACGGGGGAGCAAGCTTTACAGCATACCAGGAACCGTACCGGACCCTGCGTATAAACCGGAAGGATGTCCTTTTCATCCAAGATGCGCCTTTGCCATAGAATCATGCAGAAATCAATTTCCAAATATGAACGATTGCAACATAGGACATTTTAGCAGATGCCCGGTTCTTTATGATAAATAAAGCAGAAAAAATTAAGGTCCAAGATGATATTATGAAAGGCGAATCAGGTCCGTCTGATAAGGATATTCTAAGGGTTGAAGGCCTTAAAAAATACTTTCCAGTACGAAGGGGCTTTTTCCAGAATATCGTAGGGTGGATAAAGGCGGTTGACGGGGTCGACCTTTCAATTGGCAGACGGAAAACCCTTGGTCTGGTTGGGGAGAGTGGGTGCGGGAAATCCACTATCGGACTGCTTATTTTAAAACTTATAGACCCTGATGGAGGAAAGATAGTTTATAGGGATAAAGAAATAAGCAGCCTTTCACAGGGTGAAATTAAACCACTCAGAAAAGAGATGCAGATTATCTTTCAAGACCCCTTTGGGTCTTTAAATCCAAAAATGACCGTTGGCCAGTCTATTGAAGAAGGGCTCAGAACCATAGATATAAAAGGGCATAATGAGCGAAGGGAACGGGTAGAAGAACTCATGCAGATGGTAGGCATTTCCCCAGGGGCTGTAGATCGCTACCCCCATGAGTTCAGCGGAGGTCAGAGACAACGTATCGGCATAGCCCGGGCTTTGAGCGTAAAACCCTCATTGATTATATGCGACGAGCCGGTGTCTGCCCTTGATGTATCTATACAATCCCAGATTATTAACCTCCTCAAGGAATTACAAGACAGCCTCGGTCTCAGTTATCTATTTATTTCCCATGATCTAACGGTAGTTGGGTATATTAGCGATATTATAGCTGTAATGTATTTAGGGCATATTATGGAGTATGGACCGGCAGAGGAGCTTTATGATAATCCATTGCATCCGTATACGGTCGCATTATTTTCAGCCATACCTGAACCTGACCCAGATGATAGGCGTGAGTTAAAGACCTTAAAGGGTGAGGTGCCAAGCCCCTTTAATCCACCGCCTGGCTGTAAATTTCAGGAGAGATGCCCATTTGTCGAGCAGAGGTGCAGGGAAGAAGAGGTTGCCTTTTACCAGGTAGATAACAGTCACGGAGTTAGATGCTGGAAAGTAGCGAAAGGATAAAAATATGTAGCCGTTAACGGCTTGAAACTTGAAATTGGAAAATAGAAACTTGGGAGATTTGAAAAAACCAAAGCATGGTTGCAAAAACTCATCAGAAGAAATGTTTTATCTGAGTAAAACGCGATAGAATACAAAGCAATAGTTGAAAAACTCGGCCTAAAATTGAATGCGTTTATTAATAGTACAAAAGCATGAAGGCCAAATTTCCAATTTCTATTTTCTAGTTTCAGCGTTCTGTGAACGCTTACAAAAATGTCAATACCACAAGAGCGATTAACCGTTATGAACAAGACTATAGGCCGGGTTTTAAACGAGGTAAGGAGATAACATATGAGTTTTGAAACTATAGAATACGAAGTAAGGCAGGGTGGTATAGGTATACTATCCCTGAATCGTCCGAGAAAGTATAATGCAGTGAATATTAAAATGATGGAGGAGCTGGAGACGTTCTGGTACGAGCGTTTGTACGATCTTGATACCCATGTTATCATTCTTAAAGGAAATGGCAGCCGGGGTTTCTGCGCAGGCCTGGATATGAAAGAAACCATGAAGATGGCCCCGGATATGAACATAGATCAATTTTACAGGTTTCAGGCAAGATTAGGTAGACTCACCCTGGCCATGAGAAAGGCTCCTCAGCCAATTATATGCATAGTGCACGGGGCTGGAGCAGGACTTGGATTTAGTTTTGCCCTTGCGTCTGATATACGAATAATAAGTCCGGGTGCCCGTTTTTCCGCAGCCTATATAAATATTGGACTTGGCGGAGCTGATATGGCATGCAGTTATTTTCTGCCCCGTCTGATTGGGGCTGGAAGGGCTTATGAGTTCATGCTCACCGGGAATTTTATGTCCTCGGAAGAGGCGATGTCTTTAGGGCTTGTGAGCCGATTGGTAGAAAGTGATAAGCTGATAGATGCAGCATTGGATATGGCTAACACAATGAATAGTAAAAACCCAATGGGGCTTCGGCTTACAAAAGAGGCTATAAATATGAATTTAGATGCAGGAGGACTTGAGCAGGCCCTTAACATGGAAGATCGTAACCAAACGCTACTTGTGGCGAGAGGTATGCTTTCAGGGGAGAATAAGTCAGGCAGACATTTTTAACGATTTGTTAACTGTCTAAAAGGTCAATAAATAACACAAATGTTTGAATGAATGAATTTTTTTAATGACTTGATTTGATGATGTGGAGTTTTTGCTTGCAAATTTGTTTAAAAAAAGGCAAAATTTTCCTCAGGCCTTGGCATTCTCATTATACCAATGACTGGAGACCTTTATGTTCCGTGGGATTGCAAATTTGTTGGAAATCAGTTCGGTCTGGGTTGAAAACAGAGGTTTGTGTCCAAAATATTACATCATGATACGCTATAAATTACGATGTCTGATACTTAAAAAATAACAAGATTTTAGATATATTCGGTTAGTCTTTAACATGCGACAAGAAAAAATAAAAATTGAACTGCTGGTCCATGATTTAAAGGTTCCCCTGGCTGTGATTGAAACAGGAGTCCTGTCTTTATTAAAAAGACAGGAGAAATATGGAGCCATTAAAGAGGGGCAGGAAAAGGTTTTAAATAGGGCTTTAAGAAATACAAGACTAATTTACGCTTTGGTGAATGATGCCTTGGAGTTGGGAAAATCTCGGGAAGGCATTATTAACATGGAAAAATTTGTTGTCTCAAAGTTGATTACTGCTACGCTAATAGAGCTTTTTGACTTAATTGATTTTGACAAATCAGAGAAAATAAAAGAATGCAGGCACCTATCGGGATTAAGAAAAATATTAGAAGAAAAAGACATAACACTTGTCATAAATGAAGCGCTTTGGGCCAGGGAGTTATTTTTAGATTTAGGCAAGATAAAGCAAATACTTAGAAATCTATTGAGCAATGCATTTAAGTTTCGCAAAAACCGTATTGAATTAGAATTTTACAAAAACAAAAATAATCTATTTTTTTCAGTAAGAGACGATGGCGAGGGTATCCCGGAAGTCTATCATGAAAAAATATTTGAAAGTTATTTTCAGATGGATGTCAGAGATTCTCATACTGTTAGGGGACACGGCCTGGGCCTGGCCGGCGCCATGGTTTTAGTTGAGGATATGGGTGGAAAATTGTCCCTTGAGAGCAATGCAGGTGAAGGTGCAAAGTTTATTGTGTCCATACCTTTAAAAGCGGAAAAATAGATAGGACCAAGAGGTCATAAAAAAATTTTGAAATATATAGGAGCCTGTCCGAGAATAGTAATTTTTTCTCAAATCAAGGAATGCGAAAAAAATTACCGCAGGTATATAGTTGATATTCCGAGGATAATTTTTTGAGCATGACAAAGAGTTGAGGAAAAAGGGCATTCTCGGACAGGCTCCTATGACTTGGCAAAAATTAAAACGTCAGTGGGATTTTTTTTCGTTAAGACAATATGGGTTATGTAAGGGACTCATCCTTCCATTCAAAACCCTCTACCATTAGCATTTTTTTAAGATCTTCAATTCCTTTTTCAACCTCCTGCTCATTTCCTGAAACACCAAGACGCACCTCTGTGCCATTCTTAACAAATCTGGGCAGGCTTGAAAATTTCAATGATGAGTGATTCTGTATGAATCTTTCCATTATTTCAACAAGGTCAGCCTCCCGTGCTCCAGGCAAAACCAACGTCCTGGAAATTGTTTTTTCCCCAGGGTCGTAATAGGTATCCAGTACCCATGCCGCCATGGGCTCGGCCATGCTTGGAAAACCGGGCAGAAAATATCCATCATTGATAGAAAAGCCGGGGACTTGATTAACTGGATTGGGGAT
>JAYEMW010000366.1:0-10551 GCA_034718555.1 Thermodesulfobacteriota bacterium | reverse complement strand
ATCGCTATTCCAAGAGGAAAAGCACACTCATAACATCTAATCCCGCCTCAGGCGGGATTGAAGATTGGGGTAAGCTACTGAAAGACAATGCGGCATCATCTGCAATCCTTGACAGATTGCTCCATCGTGGGCACATGCTCAAGTTTGAAGGAAACAGTTACAGGCTTAAGGAGGCAGCGGAAAAACTTGCTTTAGGGAAGAAGAAGGAATAAAATATAGACGTTCTGTCGCTTAAAATCTTCCCCCTAATCTCGGTTGGGTATTTCCTCTCAACACTCATAGGGGGTGGGACATTTTGACCCGGCCACAGGTGGGACATTTTGAAGTGGCCATCCGGGTCGATTTGCCCTTGGCATTTTATTGCTGATTTCTTAAACAACCTTTTTTGATGTGAAAATTGAAGGTTTAAGCCCAAAAAATAAGGCAAAAACCGATCATATTATAAATATATTAAATGGTTAGCTTGGTCCTACCCCAATAAAACCCCGATCAACATGGTAGATTTGGCCAGGAAGTTAGAGTTAACTCCCACTGCTGTCAGTTGTGCTGTTCAGAGTGGAGAGAAGATGGCAAAGGAAAAGGATTACCAACTGGAAACCTGAGATATTTGAATATTTACGGTCGTCCCTAAGTTCCTCCGGTCGTCCCTCAGTTCCTCCTAAGTTCCCTACGTATATTTTCCCATTAAGAAATTAAAAAACACCCCTGACTTTTATGCCTTCCACTTGCCGGATCAAATTCACGCTGCAGGTCATCTCGATCAATACGGCTTAATCTGGTCCATGTGGTAATATCATCAGGCTTTCGGCTTACATCAAAGCCATTGGACAAACTGACGCCAATTAAATCACTTATCATACATCGATCATGGAAGTCGTCCCAGATTGAAACTTCAATTGTTAGGCCTGCTTTTGATACAACCGCCTGAAGCAAGGAATTAAATCTGGTTTTCCATTCGTCAATATCAATTATCTGGCGTCCTTGCCCCGAACCTTCATAACATACTCGATGGATTTCAAGAAGAGGATGTCTTTTCCTGGTACATACCATCTCTATCAGTTTAACAAACTTTTTGTATCCACGACGTGTCGGGTCAAGGTGGGGATCGATAAACATTATTGAGTTGGCGCATTGTAATATTATGCGCAAATGTTCCATATATGCTTCTATGGTACGCTCCGGACGAACAGATGGTCCTTGTTTCCACCACGAGGTTGTTGAAAGTTTGTCAAATGGAGCTACTTCTGGAATGCCTCCAAAATTATTGGAAACCGCACCAGTAGTAATGATACCATCCAATGGCTCGTTACCATGAGAAGCCAGAGCCTCTTTGCACCAGTTGTCATCCTTTTGTGGTATATCAGGCAAAACAGCAGGAAAAAGGTTTAACCGGTTTTGCTTAATCAGCTTCTTTAACAATTCTTTTGCTCTAATGTGCCATGATTTATTGTTATCATTAAAGGTTTTCAGCCATTCACCATCTCTTAAATTGCGCACTATGGCCTGATTTAAAAGAACATTCTTAAAATCCTGAAAATACAAAAACGCAACTTCTTCAGAAGAATACGATTCTTTTTCAAAGACATTTGGCGTAAAAGCATATTCAGATATCAACGGCATTAAAAGACCTCCCGCAGGCCTTCTTCAAAAAAGCCGCCCGGCCAAGCTTTCACAAGATCACCATGCTCGTTTAACGGCATTTCACGGATAATACTACGAGGTCCATCCGGTTCAACGAATAAGACCATTACGTCTTCAGGTCGTATTTTTGGAATACCATCAGGCAGTTCCCCAGCGGTGGTCTGCCGCATCCGGCGCATGATGCGAAGAAGCAGATGCTCACTGTGGGTTTCAATCAAGAATCGATTTTGGTTATTTCCGAGAGCTGACTGGAGAAAGAGATCGCCAAGGTCCGCCTGAAGCGCCGGATGCAAATGGATTTCAGGCTGTTCAATGGCAACGATTTGATTCTGATTCACATACGCGCTGACCAGAACCGGTAAGACCTGGCTCACACCGATGCCGACATCCCGGTGGCTTACCACCGTATTAGAGCGACGGTCGATCAAGATCAATTCGTTGAGTCTTTCGATCTCTGACCCACGAATAAGATTACGCAGTTTCTCGACCTCTGCTTCCGGGTCTTTTATTACCGGCCAAGCGCCACCTGAGGTATATCGCGATTCTTCTTCATACTCTATATCAAGTCCTTCTTCGTTCAGACGCTCAAGCCCATCAAGAAGCGGGCCCTCAAGCTGGTCAATTCCAACAAGATCGCGAAGTATCAACTCATATGGAGTCTGTAATCTTTCCGGCGCAGTCAACCAAGTGTTTACGAGTTTGCGCACTTCAGCGTCTCGTCTAACCACATCCCAGGCATATCCTCCCCCGGCAATCCAATTCGGATCATGGTGCTGTGCAAAAGATAGGTGCCTGGGAGGATAGGACCTCAGTGGCCCCAGGTATTGAAGACGCGAAAGCTCACTTGCTACGGCCTGCCCAATACCCTTTACCAGTTCGTCCAATATTCGTGGAATGAAAAAGCGTACTGCCGCGGCCAGGTCTTCGCGACGACGGCCACGGCTGATTGGAAATAATGATGCTTGCCCTCCCTCCGAATCGGCTTCTGAACGGGCAAGACCCTCCGGCAGAAATTTTCCAACCATAGCAGCAAAGCTTGGGACAATATCGGCAATCGCCTCATCAAGACCTTCATAGTCAGATGGATGAATCGACTCCGCAGTAGTGGATGTCTCGACAATAGCCTTCAGAACTTCACGAAATAAAGGTTGCTCATGGTCAAGTCGATCAAGTTGCAGATTGCCATCCCTGCGTTTACTCATGCTAAGCAGCTGCGCATTGTCTGTTGTTATGGAATAGGACAACACTTCCGGATCTCCAACCGTCACAAGGCTCCCGGTTGGGACTTTGATTATGATCTTTTTGCCGGTACGGGGGTCTACGCTCTCCTGCTCTTTTGTTTCTTCAATTTGTGGAATCCCTATCTCGATTGAAACCCTGGCAGAACTAACGGGTGCAAAAAGTTCGGCCAAGCGGCCTTTGAATCCTGCAGTGTCGATCTCGACGGACCATTCCATCCGGCGGTTAACTTCACGGCGGTGTATATATTGGCGAAAACCGCCAAGGTCCACCGCCTCGCCGCCGATGTTTGTGCGGTGGATATCAAGATCGCCGGTTTCCATGGCATGCCGCGCAAGCACAAGACTGTGAATAATACTCGACTTGCCGGAGCTATTAGCGCCGTAAATCAGGGTCAGGGGGCGTATGGGAATCCGTTGAGCTTCGGCAAACGCCTTGAAATTTCCTATTTGAAGAGTGGTTAGCATTATCATTATCTCCTAAGGCTCTGAGGGGCTGAATCCCAGAACAATTGCGCCACTTCATCGCGGTCTCTCGTTGAATACCTGGACGATCGAGGCAGGGATGAACCCACTATCTGCTCGACCCACATCTTCATTTTTTCCCCTTCGCCCTTATACCTTTCCTGAGACAACCCTTCCTCTATCTCCGCATGCACTCGGAGCACATAAGCTACAAGGTCTGCCACTTGAATAAGCACCACCCTTTTCGAGTCAACGAAATATGGAACGTCTACTATCTGGTTAAGAGCTTCTTCTTTCTTCTTGCGGCCATAATATACATCGCTCCAAGCGGGTGGAGAAAATACGAACTCCACCAATCGTTTTTCTTCTCTTTCCTCGTTGTCGAACACCAGAACAGTATGTCCTTTGTTTTTGGGCTCTGCTTGGTGTTTCTTTTGCAGTGATAGTGTTGAGTGTATCGCTGTTGTGGCCCAAAGGGTCTTTACCTCACTGAGACAGTTATCCTTATCGCTTAATTGATCGAATGTTTTCTTAACGATCGCGCTAAATGTTATTTTTTGTTTACGCGTTTTTATCCAGTCGATAATGGCGGTGATGATGCGTGCACGTGTCTGGCCGTCAATACTTCTCCATGGCCCATTCCCGTTGTAAAAGTCGCGGGAGTGGAACTCGTGAATCCTTCGTTTTGCAGCTTTAGAGAGGGTGTCAAGAAAGTCTTTCCATATTTCCTTTGTTACATGCATTTGTTGTGCATCAACAATAATCCCGGCCATAACAAGGATGGGCTCGCTTCCCATGCCACTCTCATCTAAGTAGCAGAATTTCATTCTATATTCTCTAGTGCCAGCAGCTTTCCTTGCTGTTCCATTTCGGCCAGGAGTTCTTTCATATGCGTTTCGCGCCACTTGGCGGTCAGGTCACCTGTGAAAGCTCGGTGAAGGAGAACAAAGAACAACTTCTGTATGTGATCATCAGCGTCTTTCCGCCGGTTCTCGTCACGATGAAGGTTCACAATGCTGATAGCAAACGTTTCTTGGTCTTCTGGAGGCGGAATAAGAATCTCGACAGGATAGATTCGACTCCCGGATATCAGAGGTTGACCGGCACGACCAGCATACTGGTTCAGGTTTGCGACTCGCAAAGCTTCGGTCAAATAACGGGGATGGAGATCGTCCGATTGCTCTGCAACGTAGAGGGCGTTATCTGTTACCCAGCAATTTGGCTCCGAATAGTAAATGGTTCCGCAGTAAGCTCCGACACGGCCAAGCACGATTACGGGCTGTTCGAACATGTATTCTGAGTGGTAACCGTTTATTCCATTGCCACCATAGACCGGATACTGACCTTCAGGGTCCATGTTTTTGGCAGGTAGGAAATTCCCACTCCTGACCTTTATCAATTCGCCAAGTTTCTTCTTATCTAAGCCCTTTGGCTTCGTAGCAGGATCGCCAAACATCTTGTAGAACAATGCTGGGAGGATGCGGGCTGCCTTGGCATTGGCCTCGGCGCGCTTCTTTCGCAACGCATCGGCCTGGTCGAGTATTTCTACAATCCGCCGTTGTTCGGATATGGGGGGAAGCGCGAATTTCTGTTTGTATGCGTCGTTGCGGTTTAAGCCGGGAACACCAGTGACTGTTGATAGGCGGTCGAGCTGTAGGCAATTCAGCAAATAGTAGACCCACCTAAAACTACAAACTGCCTTGGGTTTGACGTAGTATGTCGTGTCTATTGGCCAGAAGTTATTGCTAAACCACGTTACCTTCCCCGCCGACCCCTTTCTGCCGACAACAATTCCAGGGCCATCGACGAGTGATTCTGAATGCCGGCCAACGATACCATTCGAGCCTGCCACAGGGATGTCCCCACTGGAATCACGGGTATCCTCCCGAAGCGCTCGGCCGTATTCGAGTGTCAGGACGTCTTGCAGTTGAACTTCAGGCCACTTCATTCCACCAGTTCCATTTGCAATTTCAGGTTTTATGTCTAATATTTTCTTCATTATTCTATTCAATCATCAATTGACAATCATCGATCATCATTTTTCCCTTTCGTGCTCTTTTGCAGCAAACATTCTCACTCACCTTTCCACTTCCTTGAGCAGCTTTTCCAACCCTTTGGTGATCTTTTTTTCAATGGACAGCACCTTTTGGATCAGTTCAACCGGGTCCTCATCCGGTGGTTTTTCTGCAACCATGGGTTTATACCGTCCGGCAGCCAGGTTATAGTCGTTTCCGGCTATGGTTTTGACCATCGCCCACCAGCAAAGCGGCGCTTCGCTTCCTGGTTTAAGAAGGGTGCCCTCTTCTACGCCGGGAGGCTCGGTGAATTTGGAATCCTTGTAAACCTTCCACTGCTGCAACAGCTCAGGGATATCATTTCGCTCGGGTGTTTCGGGACGTCCGCCACCGGAGATCTTGTCCGGGTCGAATCCGTCTGCATGTATCTCAAAGAACCATACTTTTTCATTGACGGTTTTCGATTGATGATTGATGGTTTCAGGGCGACAAAAAACAAGTACCCCTGTTTTTACGCCCGCGTATGGTTTAAAAACTCCGGCAGGCAGAGATACAACAGCCAAGAGATCATAATCATCAATTAGTTTCCTGCGAAGTTCCACGTGAGCCTTTGTCGAGCCGAAAAGCAGTCCCTCGGGTACGACCACTGCACAGCGCCCACCTGGTGCCAATGCTTCCATCATTACGCCAAGAAATAAAAGTTCACTTTTCTTGGAATTGGTCGGTAGATCTTTTCGAATAGACTCTTTTGGCAGTACACCTGCAAATGGAGGATTTGACAAAATAACCTTATATTTTCTGGCAAGATCGTCTTCTGTCAAGCCGCCAAGCTCAGACAGCGTATTTGCCCGTTTTACCCTGGCATTTCTGATTCCATGAAGAACAAGGTTCATCATGGATATACGCATCATCTGGCGGGAAACATCAATGCCGTATATTGATTGCTCAAGAAGCCCCCAGTCCGGTATTTTTTCGCCGGGGCCTTTTTTATAAGTCTGTAAATTCGGTATCTCTTTTTTTGCCTCCTCAAGTGTCTGGTTTCGTTTCTCCAGCCACTCCTCGCCATAAATCGGCACTTCTGTGGGTTCTGTTGAATACTTGGCAAGGATATATTCTATTGCATCAATAAGAAACCCGCCGGTTCCGGCTGCGGGATCATAAACCGTATCTCCAATATCCGGATCAAGCATTTGGACCATCATGGTGCGAATCTGACGGGGCGTTCTAAACTGGCCGTTTAATGCGGACTGACCCAGATGCGTCAGCAGGTATTCAAAAATATCACCTTTTACATCTGTGCCGAGTCTATTGAATTCAATACTGTCAATCTCATCAATGACCTGCTTAAGAACATTAGGGTCAACTATCTCAAGAATCGAGTCCCTGAAATATTCGGCAACCCGGGGTTCATCTTTTACAAGGGAAGCCATATAGGGGAAGACTTCATCACGGACAAAATCCCTGAGCTCCTTTCCGCTTTTAAACCGCCATTCCGACCACCTGTAACGTTTTGCCTGTTTGGGATATAAAAGTTTCTGGTTTCCATTTTTTTTATCACTGAGGCGAGACTGAAGTTCACGATTGCCTTCTTCTTCATCAAGCAGTTTCAAATAAATAAGATATGATATCTGCTCTATGTAAGTTACCGGATTTGTGACCCCGCCTGCCCAGAGGATATTTGTAATCCGGGTCAGTTTTTTTCTGATTTCCTGGTTCAATTAAAACTCCCATTCATTATTTTTGAGCAAAAACAGAATCATTCAGGTCATCAATTATCTGTCTTAACCCATTTTCACCAAAAAGTTCTATGCCAAGACCTGCTGCATTAAGTATGGACAGAGGCGGCTGAAAAAGATCATCAATGTCTATTCTGCCGCGAACAATTCCACGATTTTTTATTAATGCAAGATACTGTGCCTGTTCAGGATTAAGATTCCTGGATACAAGCCACGCCTGAAAATTTTCCGTCATTTCCTGTTCACGGCTTTTTAATTTAAGCTTCCCGAGTGCAGCCCTGATAAAATCAATTAAAGTCCCCCCGGGCCTTTTATATGCACGGCGCAGATTGTCTTCATTAAAATAGTACTCCGGGTTGTTAAGACGCTCTGTAAGGGTTTCCTCCTCTTTTTCAGTAAGATGTTTTGAATCCCGTACTTTTTGTATAATGACATCATCTTTGGCCTGGGCTTTTATTGATTTTTCCCAGTTTGTCACATAATCATCTTTGTCTATTCTTTCGCCCTCAGGCCCCACCTCAATATATTGAACGGCATTAAGCCATTCATCTTCAAGCCCAAGCTCAATTAAATCGCGTGGCGGTTTTGGAGTAGCCGCCGGGCCCACGGTTACAGGTCCTCCACTGATCCCGGTAAAAACATCTGCATCGCTATCGTTAAACCGTTTATGATTTTCAAAAAAATCATAAATAACATACTTTTTCTTATCAATATGCGGCGCTGTTCTGGTGCCTCTGCCTCGCATCTGCTGGTAAAGGATCGGGCTGCAAATCCGGCGGCACATGACAAGATGAAGGACTTCCCGGCAGTCAAAACCGGTATCAAGCATACCTACACTGACTGCAACCTGCGGATAGTCTTCACTTTTGCTTTTAAACTTTCGTATCAGATCATCTGCATTTGGCACATCTGATGTGATGACTTCAGCATATTTGCCCTTAAGATCCGGGTGAAGTTCATTTAAGTATTGGGCAAGACGGGCGGCATGACGCTTGGTCATGGCAAAAACAATTGATTTCCCGGGGCCGATTTTCTGACCTGGTGCCAGCTCTTTATAATTCTCCCATGCAAGTCGGTCGAACT
Source organism: Thermodesulfobacteriota bacterium (assembly GCA_034718555.1). Lineage (GTDB taxonomy): Bacteria > Desulfobacterota > DSM-4660 > Desulfatiglandales > B25-G16 > M55B121. Next base: position 2,373 of record JAYEMW010000366.1, on the reverse strand, counting down.
CCGCCATCATCTTGCGATTTGTGTCTTCATTTGTCCATTTACGTTCAAATTCAAATGGATCATAATGTTCATCATCGACATCAGCACCCTCAGCAAGAAGGACTGTAATGCCTGACGCAAATTTATAGGGCACCAGGAATCCTTCTTCAAAAGCCTTTATTATGGAATATGTAAAATCAGGCTCATTGTCTTTACATTGGTAAAACTTAAACGTATTTCTTTCAATATATGCAGCAGGTGTTGCTGTAAGCCCGATATGCAGCGCATCAAAATGTGTTAATGCCGTTTGCCATGCCCCGTAGATTGAACGGTGGCATTCATCAGCAATGACAACATCAAAATAGCCGCTTGTATATTCATGATAGTGGCTTATCATTGTTTGCAGCAGACAAACGGTGATCTGTTTTTCCTGACGCGCCATGCCGGGTTTTAGCCAGTAACTTCCATACTGGTTTAAAACATCCTGAAGCGATTCAAGCGCCTGTTTTGCAAGCTGCTCCCTGTCCACAAGAAAAAGGATACGTTCAGAATGCCCTGCTTCAAGCAGTCGTTTCAGATACAGACAGATAATATCTGTTTTTCCGGTTCCTGTGGGGAGCTCAATAAGGAAGCGACGCTTGCCCAGTTCAACAGCCTGATCAAGAGCTTTCATGGTTTCTTGTTGATACGGCCTGACGATGCGCTGCTCACCCTGACGTAAATAATAATCAGGGATAGGAATGGTAGCCAGAGGCTTACTCTCTTTACGCATGTAAACAAGCCGCTCAAGATCGCGCCTTGAATAAAAAGAATTAACTATTCTGGCATCATCATTTGTATAATCCCAGAAGTAGATAATTTCGCCGTTTGTAAGAAAAATAAACGGGGCCTGTAAGCCTTTTGCATAAGGAAGGACTTGCTGCTTTGCCGTGTATGGCTGAATGGCGGCTTTTTTTGCTTCAACAACAGCAAGAGGACGCCCATCACGGGAAAGAAGAACATAATCTGCTCTGCCGGTTGGGATATAGTCCCCATCTGAAGTTGTTAAAACAGCGCTTTCACTTCCAAAGCCTTCTTTGACCATACTGTTTTGCTTTTCTCCACCCTGACCGTAAACAGCAATTTCCGTCAGCACCTGTGATTTGTCAGCTGGCTCCCATCCAGCCTGGCGAAGCATGCCGTCAATAACGATTCTTGCATCTGTTTCTTTTAAATATTTCCTCACCGGCGCCTCTTTTTTAAACCAGAAACATCTTTTCAGGCCGCACGGTGCGAAATTTTAAAGATGTTTACTGGTATTCCGGAAAATAATCTGCAAGATATTTCCCATTAAAGTATACATCATATACCAGCCGCCCGCGGTCGATGCGATAAGCTTTTCTGAGGTCAACGTTTTCATTCAGCAGAAGTCTGTTAAGAACGTTTTTTGCTCTCTGGCCTTCATGAGTATTTAGCTCGGGCGCATCATATCCGGTCGGTCTTACGCGCGAACCTGTCTTTCCATTCCATCTCCATCCGTTAGATACATCAAAAGTATCACCATCAATGACATTATTAACTTTAAATTCCGCCATTGCCTGCCTCCTTGTAATTTATTTTTTTGTTATTACATAAAGCAAGCGGCATGCCAAAAGTGAATTGAATTTGTATTCGATGTTATTTCAGCATATTATGTCCATAGATTGTTTTTTTATCCTTATGGCACTATAAACCAGGGTTTAAAATATTTCAACCTCGGTTTAAATTATTCTCCTTTTTCTTTAAAAATTTATGAATAGCCTGAGGGGTAATCCCAAGCAGCCTTGCTGCTTGACTTTTATTACCCCTTGCAATTTCAATGGCTTTCAATATCAATTGATTACGTACACTTGTCACATACTCCTCAAGAGAAAAATTTTCGTCAGGCTCAGGCAGAGCCGCTAAAGGGTCGGCATAAGTTACAGGCTCGGAAATCATAAGGTCATTTGCATTAAGTACCTCCTGCCTTGCTAATCTTGCAGACCGCTCAATTACATTTTCAAGATCCCTGACATTGCCTGGCCAGGAATGATTCTGGAGCCTTGTTAAGGCATCAGGCGATAATCTTTTTCGTCTTTTTAATGTACTGTTAACACGATCAAGAACATGTAATGCTATTTTGGGTATATCGCTTTTTCGATCACGCAACGGCGGGATCTCTATCTCACCGACATTTAAGCGGTAATAAATATCTTCACGGAACTGATTTTTTTTAACTGCTTTCCGGATGTCAAGATTTGTTGCGGCTATAATACGGACATCAACCTTATGAGGTCTTGTACCTCCAAGGGGCTCAATTATTCCATCCGCTAAAACTCTGAGTAGTTTTGCCTGCGTGGTGAGTGGAAGTTCGCCAAGCTCATCAAGAAACAGAGT
>JAYEMW010000365.1:0-2071 GCA_034718555.1 Thermodesulfobacteriota bacterium | reverse complement strand
TCGCTTGTAGTAGGCAAGAGCTTAAGGGCAAATTCAAGCTCTTGCCGGGCATAAGCATAGTCTGCCTCTAATTTTTTTAGGTTTTTAGCCTTGATTTTAGCAAGGGCTATCTTACTTTCGATATTCGTAATCCTGACTCCAAGCTGGGTTATCTCCCTGGTCTTTGGGATATGTACAAACCAGATATAAAGTCCTAACAGAAGAACAACTGTTCCTGCAAAAATGAGAATTCTGTGGACCTTACTCAGTTTTGATATGCTACCAAGATATTTATTTATATCTAACGCCATAGGTCCTATTTTTTCCTTTTACCCTTTACATTTGCAGAGGATTTTTCTTTAAATGCATAAGTCTTACATTTAATATCAAAATCCTTAAGATTTAGACCAAGGTCCTTTATCATTTTTCGTTTTGTTTTTATTAACTTAACGGATGTTATGGTTTTTTTTCCGTCAAGTCTTTTCATAAAATCCGCAACTGTTTCATTGTCCATTGCAGTCCCTGTTAATGAAAGAGTTCCCTTTTTCTCAGCAATGTTTGTAAGCCACAGTTTGTCTTTTGGAACACTCATGGATAGATCATCTAAAAGCTTAACAGGTCCTGTTTTGGCCCTTTCTAATTCGTTAATCGTCTCTAATTTAACTTTAAGTTCAGCAATATTTTTCTTTAACGCATTTATCTTTGCATTTGTATCCTTAAAGGTTGCAAGCTCTCTCTGCCTTGCCGCATATCTCTGCTTTAGGGATTTTATCTCTTTGTTAAAATTGATAAAGAGATAGGTCATTGCAAGGATAAGAAAGATAACAGATAAAAAATAAATGGTTACCTGTCTTCTTATATTTTCCTTGACTTTGGCAGCCCTATAGGGAAAGAGATTAATTTTGATCATCTATCGTCAATGCTCCGTAATGCGAGCCCTACTGAAATAACAGCTATCGGCGCAATATGGTTTAGGTAATCTGAATCAAACAATTTATTATTTACTTCAAGGTTGGTAAATGGGTTTAGCATCTCTACCTTTAAACCTGTCTCCAAACCTACATATTTACGGAATCCCGGAATTAAGGAAGATCCTCCGCTAAGAAATATATTATTAACCTGGACATTTGAAAAAGTTGATGACACAAAGTCAAGGGCCCTCCTTATCTCCCTTACCCATTTTGTGATTGTAGCGGAAAATACCTCTTCAACTATTAATGCCTGTTTTTTTTCAACAGGTATGGCGCCTAACTTTATCTTTTCCGCCTCCTGGTAACTGACGTTTAATTTACTTTTTATATCGTTTGTAATCTGGTCTCCACCATGAGATGAATCTCTGGTAAAAATGGAGACGCCATCCTCGATAATATTTATTGTTAACTGCTGGCTTCCGATATGGGCAAGTGCATTGCAACCGGATTGATCGTGATTACTGATCTCAAAGGCATTTTGCATGGCAAAGGCATCTATGTCGAGAACAACGGGATTATAATCTATTAGGCGAAAAAGGCTTCTATTCTCTTCAACGATATCCTTCTTGGCAGCCACTAAAAGGACATCCATTTCCCCTTCCCTTTCTTCCTCGGGCTCTGCTTTTTCTGATGGGAAAATTTGGTAATCTAAATTTACGTCATTGATATCAAAGGGAATGTATTGCTCCGCTTCACTCTGAATGGTTTTTTCTAATTCTTTATCCTCTCGCCAGGGGATTGAGATCTTTTTGACAATAATTGAATAGCCGGAAATAGATGTGGCTATGTTTTTATTTTTTATTTTTAGGTTTTTCAGGAGATTTTTCAGGGCTGCAGAGACTACTTCCATCTCTCTGATAGATCCTTCCACTATCGCCTCTGGAGGAAGCCTTATTATGCCGAGATTCTTCAAAATCATCCCTCTTTTGCTATCCTCAATCTCTGCAATCTTGATAGAGTAAGACCCGATATCAATTCCAATTAATTGATTTTTCTTTGGTATTGGCATTATAAATTTACTTTGATAAAGGTTTATTTATCATCAAAAAATATCTTATCTTTATCGCTAAGTTTATAGCCAAGGGCTATAATAATTTTCCGCTTTGTTTCCATTCTACAGT
>JAYEMW010000364.1:0-2083 GCA_034718555.1 Thermodesulfobacteriota bacterium | reverse complement strand
CCCTTTCCATATGGAGACGCTCTTTGTGTTTCCCTTGAAGATGTAAGCGAATTTCGTCAGACAAGTGGAACCACCGGACAGCCGGTGTACCAGGCGGATACATGGCAGGATTGGGAATGGTGGGCCGAGTCTTGGTCCTATGTTTTGTGGTCGCAGGGCTACAGGCCTGCAGACAGGGTTTTTATTCCATTTGGGTATAATATTTTTGTGGCCTTTTGGGCTGGGCACTATGCCTCTGAGAAGATAGGATGTGAGGTTGTCCCTGGGGGTGTTTTAGATACAAAGGCCCGAATTTTGAAGATACAGGAACTAAAAGCAACTGCCATGATGGCTACACCGACATACATACTTGGCATGGCTGAGACAGCCAAGAAAAAGATGGGCATTGATCCTGCGTCATTGTCAATAAATAAGATTACATGTGCAGGAGAACCTGGAGCAAGCATACCGAGCACAAAAAAGAGAATTGAAGAGGCATGGGGAGCCAAGGTTTATGATCATGTAGGGGCAACAGAGATTGGCGCCTGGTCATATGAATGTGAAGAGCAGCCTGGCGGACTGCATGTTAACGAGGGTCTTTTTCTTGTGGAAATAGAAGATGTTGAAACAGGGGAGATTATCAATGAGCCTGGAAGAAGGGGTAAGATGATAATCACTGCCCTTGACAGGCAGGCACAGCCGTGTATACGTTTTGACTCAAAGGATATTATAGAATGGGCACCGGAGCAGTGTTCTTGTGGAAGGACCTTTCGAATGATTAAGGGTGGTGTAATCGGGAGGGCCGATGACATTACCAAGGTAAAAGGAGTTCTCCTTGCCCCATCTGCCATAGAGGAGGTAGTGAGGGAGATTGACGGGTTAGGTGACGAATTTGAGGTGGTTGTAGACAAGGTTGGAGATATTGATCGGATAACTTTAAACGTAGAACTGATGCCTGGAATGGAGAAACAGAGAGAATCAACGGAGGACAGGCTTAAGGATCAGTTAAGGTTAAAAACAAATTTAGGCTATAATATTATATTCCATGAATATGGCACACTCCCTAGATACGAGGTAAAGGCAAGACGTTTTAAGGACTTAAGAAAAAAGCATTAAATAGAGGTGATAGGTAAATGTATCAGGAGACAGATTTGAAAGAAATAGATAAAAAAATTAAAACAATTAAATTTGCAGCAGACGAATTAAAAGAGATGTCATGTGAATTTCCAGCCGTATACAGAAACACCGCCCGTATCTTGGCAAGCGTAAAGATGTTGGAAATAAATATATCAGACATTATGGACGTATAGTCTTTTAAGATGGTATGTGTGTAAATTTTTTAAAATAAGACGCAAATAACAACACTGAAAATTTTATTATTGACTTTAATCCCTTCTTTTATATACTTAAGTATACTGTAACCGTTCACGGCTTGAAACTTGAAATTGGAAAATAGAAATTTGGGAGACCTGTCTGCGTGCGGACACGCACAGGCAGGGATGAAACGAGTTTACGAGTTGGATGTTTACAAACTGGCAGAAGAGTTATCAGATAGGGTCTGGTACGACTTTGATATGTGGGATGAAAAGGTTTAAGACACCATAGGCTATCAGATAATACGATCATCTGACAGCATAGCTGCAAATATAGCAGAAGGGTATGGTCGGTATACTCCTGCTGACAGGAAAAAGTTTTATCTATATTCAAGAGGTTCATTTGAAGAAATCAAAGCATGGTTGCGAAAACTCATTAGAAGAAATGTTTTATCTGAGTCAAACGCGACAGAATACAAAGCAATAGTTGAAAAACTCGGTCCAAATTTAGAAATCTTGTATAGGAAAGGAGGTGAGACAAACAGATAAAGGAGCCAATGATAATTTTAAACTAAAAGGAGAGAATTATGGATTCTAGCACTTATAAAATTATAGAACTTGTGGGTACAAGCGATCAATCATGGGAAGAGGCTGCTAAGAATGCCATTAATACGGCTTCTAAAAGCCTTCAGGATTTAAGAATTGCAGAGATTACAAAGCTTGATTTAACAATTGAAGATGGTAAAATCACAGGCTTCAGAACAAGAATAAATGTTTCCTTTAAATACCAT
>JAYEMW010000363.1:0-2084 GCA_034718555.1 Thermodesulfobacteriota bacterium | reverse complement strand
AGAGAAGAGATAAGCACAAACATAGGGCAATATTTAAAGAAGGATAAACTGAGCTCCCTTGGTGTTATTACTAAAATATTGGTATCTACAAAAGATGGCGAGATATTGTTTCCATCATATTATAAAAAAGGGCAAATTGATTTCGACTTAAAGAGTCAGTTCGATGATTACAACAATGAATCAATTAATTATGTAAAAATAGCGGAGAAGAATTTTAAGATCTTAAAAAATGGCCTTAGAGTATTAGTGGACATAAAGGTAAAACAAAACACCTGGTTCACGAACAGCATATTAATATTGTATTTATCAATATCAACTATAATTCTATACTGGTATTATAAAAGACGGGTTAAAGAATGGTTGTCTAAAAAGGAAAATGAAGAGATACACATTGATATTTTATCAAAAAAATTGTCGGAGAGCGAACAATTTCTTCAAAAAATTTCCAGAAAGGAAAAGAGTTATATTGAAAGAATTCAAAATTTAAGAAAGGATAAAGAGGATTTAAAATTTGATATTGCAATGCTTGAGGATAAAGTTAAACTTGAGAAAAAAAAGTCACTGGATACAAACGAAATACTTGAGGAGATGGAAAAGCTTGAGGAGCAGGTCAATGAAAATTTGGCGCTAAAGGAGGATAAGGAACGTGAAATTGCAGAATTAAAGGAAGAGATAAGCCAGTCAAAAAAAATTGGGGAACAGGGTATAAAAAGAAGGGCAAAAGATATTGATTCTACGAAAAAAAGGTTTTCTGCCATTTATAAAAATGTAGTTTTCAATAAAAAGGCTATTGAGGGCTTCATTGCATTGGGGCAGAATTTTCAAATAAAGGCAGAAGAAACCATATACAGCCTAAACAATGATTCATTTGTAAATATCAAAAGGAAGGTCTTTAGCAAAAAAGGTAAACTAAATACCTTTGAGGTGACCTTTTCATACTCCGGCAGGGTATATTTTAAGAAATTAGATAATAAAAAAATAGAAATAGTGGCCATAGGCACTAAAAATACACAAGAGCAGGATATAACCTTCATTGAAAGCATATCATAAAAGCAAACCCCACAGGTAGAAAAATTTAACATTTGTATTTAAATGTGGATTTTTTTTCTGTGCAATGTTAATTTGATTTATACCTAATGTTGTTTTTAACCCATGGAGGATTGCATGGAAGGCTTTACAGAGGAGAGTAAAGAAAAGAAAACACTCCTTATTGTTGAAGATGACAAACACGTTCTCTCCATGATGAAGGAATATTTTGAATACTTGGGCTATAATGTAATTAGCGCCTCGGATGGCATGGATGGTTTGAAAATAATCAAGTCTGAGAATTATGATCTGCTAATTACTGATATAATCATTCCTTATGTTAGTGGGGTAGGACTAATATCTTTATTGAAAAAAAAATATCCCGATATACCGGCAATAGCTGTTACTGGTTATGGGAAAAACCTCGAAAAACTTGCGTCGGAAAAAAGAGCTGATGTAGTGCTACGAAAGCCGTTTACTATGGAAACATTGATAAATCATGTGCATAAATTACTCGAGGATTGAGGAAATGTTCTTTTTTCCTGTCTTTCATTATTTATTTTCTATCAATTTTTAATAACATTAAGAATCAAATCCTTGGCGCAAGACAGGTCATGCAGTACATAATCCGCGTTGGTCCGCAGCAACAAATCGTAACTATATGGACCGGTTGCCACTGCAATTGATGTCGCCCCATAAGGTTTTGAACATCCTACATCGCTTGGTGTATCACCTATCACTATACAATCACTAAAAGAAACGTTAATATTTTGAATCTTTCTTAATTTTTCAACAGCTATTGGCAATAGCAGGTTTCTGTCTTCATTATCATCACCAAACGCACCAATCGAAAAATACTTATTAAGTCCAAATGTTTTGAGTTTTATACGTGCACCCTGCTCAACATTTCCCGTCAACAACCCAAGGACACACCCATTAAGCGTATTTAATGTATACAGCAGTTCTTTTACTCCTAATTTTACATGCCCCTTTCCATTGTTTGCCTCATTTTTAAGATTTTCTAAGTAACTCGATAATAGAGCATAAGGGAGGTTATT
>JAYEMW010000362.1:0-2089 GCA_034718555.1 Thermodesulfobacteriota bacterium | reverse complement strand
ATGGATTATGATACTTTTGATGAATACGCAAAATCAATCTTAAAATTAATGGAGAACTTTGAAAACATTATTATTCACAATTTAACTAATCGAAAATTTTGTTCATAATTAGCATAGATCTATTTTGCAATCAGAAAACGAAAGGAATTCATGAAAACGCAGGTGAAAAATTTAGAATACCAAGTTTCCGAAGCAGTTGCTCATTATTGGCTCACCCGAAAAGCACAAAAGGACAAACAGAAAAAACGCGGGGTATCTGATGCAGGCCTGAGAAGCGCGGTTACTGGTGGTGCTCAAATGGACGGGTTTATAACCCTTTTCAAGGATTTGATTATTGAGGCAGGGATTGAAAGCCAGTTCATTCATGAAAAAAAGGCACTTCAATTGCCAGGGTTTTTTAGACCAACCAAAGAATGGGACTTGTTGGTCATCAAGAATGGCCAGCTCATAGTCGCCATTGAAGCCAAATCCCAGGTGGGGCCATCTTTTGGAAACAATTTCAACAATAGAACCGAAGAAGCGATGGGGAGCGCTCTTGACTTGTGGACAGCTTTTAGAGAAGGAGCCTTTAACGGGGGTGTTCAACCGTTTCTTGGTTATTTCTTTATGCTTGAAGACTGTCAAGGTTCAAATCGACCTGTTAAGGTAAGGGAACCGCATTTTAGAGTATTTCCTGAATTCATCGGTGCATCATATATGAAACGCTATGAGCTCTTTTGCCGAAAGCTTATTCTCGAACGTCATTATACTTCTTCATCTTTTATTACATCAGCGAACGATACCGGCATCGAAGGCGTTTACAATGAGCCAGCAAACGAGCTTTCCTTTAGAACCTTTGCAAGAGCTCTTGTTGCTCATGTTGGATCCTTTGTATGAAAAACGATAAGCAAAAGACCAAACAAAGATTGATAAATGGCGATGCAAGAGACCTATCATTTTTAGATGATGAATCAATTCATTTGGTCGTCACATCACCTCCATATTGGAATCTGAAACGCTATAATGAAAATCCAGATCAGTTGGGACACGTCAATGATTACGAGTCTTTCTTGGGTGAGCTTGAACAAGTTTGGCGCGAGGTCTTTCGTGTACTCGTTCCGGGGGGGCGACTAGTATGTGTTGTAGGTGACGTATGCGTTTCAAGACGGAAATTCGGACGTCATCTTGTTTTTCCTTTGCACGCAGACATCTGTGTTTTATGTCGAAAAATCGGTTTTGATAACCTAAATCCTATTATCTGGCATAAAATTGCAAATGCCAGTTTTGAAGTTGAAAATGGTTCTAAATTTTTAGGAAAACCTTATGAGCCTAATGCAATCATAAAGAACGATATGGAATTCATTTTGATGCAGAGAAAACCTGGGGGCTATCGAAAACCAACTGAGACGCAGAGAAAATTAAGCAAAATAGATAAAAAAGATTTTAATACCTGGTTTCAACAAATATGGAATATCACAGGTGCCTCAACCCGAAATCACCCGGCTCCATTCCCGCTCGAACTTGCGGCTCGCCTCGTTAGAATGTTTTCCTTTCAGGAGGATACAGTTCTTGACCCTTTCTGCGGCACCGGCACAACTATGGTGGCTTCCTTAAGGCACGGTAGAAATAGCATAGGGATAGATATTGATCCCGAATATTGTCGTATGGCCGCACGATTTTTGAAAAAGGAGAGCAGCAATCTTTTTTTAAAAACGGAATTGATATTTGAAAAGATGATTCTTGACAATATCGGTCAAATGCAAGTTTGTGAAGATCAAACGCTCTATGAAGTTCGATCTGCCAGAAAAGCAATGGGAAAGGCCAACAAATAAATTCAGCGGACGCGAAAAAGCCTGCGCCGCTGATTTAACCGTTGTGAAAAAGAATAAAATGAGCATCTTGGCATGAATATACAGAAATGATAGGATTTGATTATGGGCAAACTTGAAAAGTTGTACGAGCACATATTGATGCGTAGGTCAGACGCAAACGTATCATTCGAGACATTATGTGTGTTGCTCAAGCGACTTGGGTTTGATGAGCGTATCAAAGGCGATCACCATATTTTTACAAAGCACGGAGTTGAGGAGATTCTCAATCTTCAACCCAA
>JAYEMW010000361.1:0-2096 GCA_034718555.1 Thermodesulfobacteriota bacterium | reverse complement strand
CCTTTAGACAGGATTAACAGGATTGACAGGATTTTACATTCTTAATTGTAAGGTTGTTTTAAAATCCAGTTCATCCTGTTAATCCTGTCGAAAATAGACGACTGAACTATATACAATAAAATAAAATTGTTAGAGGTAAATAACCATTTGGGAAACTCGAAACTGGAAAAAGGCACCTTCAGGCTCTTCTGCTCTCAAGTTTCCAGTTTCAAATTTCAAATATCTTTGATTAGATCCTTAACAGGTTCATCATTAACAAATATGGTAGCCGTTCAAAGCAATAATTTAAAAACTCGGCCCAAAATTGAATGCGTTTATAAACAGCACAAAAACATGAAGACCAAATTTCAAATCCCGCGCTGCGGGACTATTTTCTAATTTCAGCGTTCCGTGAACGCTTACCTGTATTTTTAGCTTTAGATTTGGGGGGGAATATCCGATAAGGGATATAGATGAGTGTTAACCGTTCAGTGTTCACGGTTCAAAGGTTCAGAGGTTGAGCTCCCGTGGTATTAACCCAATAGAATCAATGGCTAAATAGTGCCTGAACGAAAAGCCAGTTTAGGCACGATTTTAGATTTTACCCGCCTGCCGTCCGTCGGGCAGGGATTGCGGATTTTGGATTAAAAAACAACATAATTTTAAAGCCTTGAAGATTTAAGGCCAAAACTTGAAAACTATATTTCTAGGTTTTCGTTCAGACTCTAAGTAATAAAAGCGTGAAGCGGTTAACCTTGAATCCTGCTTTCAGCGGGAAACCCTGAACTCTGAACCCTGAACTCTGGAACCCTGAGTAAACAATGGATGAAGAAAAAGTTACGGTACTTGTAGTAGATGACGATAAAATTATAGCGGATGTCTTTAGGGATATAATCTCAGATAAAGATAAGGCTGTCAATGTATGCTATAACGGGGAAAAGGCAATTGAAGATATTAAGACAAATGCCTACGATCTTATTATTACCGACCTTTCCATGCCCAAAGTAGGCGGGCTTGATGTCCTGAAGTATGCAAAGAAAATTAACCCGGATGTAATTGTTATTATTGTTACCGGCTATGCATCTTTAGAATCTGCCATCATGGCAATAAGGGAAGGAGCTTATGATTATATCAGGAAGCCATGCAAGGTTGAAGAAATAAAAATTGTTATAGACAATGCCGTTGAAAAGATACGTCTTAACAGGGAGAACAGTATATTAGCGGAAAAATTACGTAATGCCTATCAGGAGCTCACGGATGCAAAGAAAAAAATAATTAATGACGAAAAAAAGGCAAATGTTAATTATTTTTCTTCAAATATATCTAATCTGCATCATCTTTACAGCACTGACGGCTACAGCAATGATTATTTTGACAGGTTACAGTCCCTCTCTGCCTTGAGACAAAATGGAATCTTGAATGAGAGTGAATTTAATACGTTCAAAAAACAGCTCGTTAAAATGATTGACCATGACCAGGGCAAGCCGTGACAAAATTGACGATTGACGATTGACGATTTGTTGAAGTCGCTTCGCTCCAATATGATATAAATTGTAAGAGATAATCTCTCAGATTTAATATTTAAGAATTTAAAGAATAACTGTAAAAGACAACTCGGCTGAGATTATTAAATGGATAAACATCTAAACATACTTGTTGTTGATGATGAAGAAAATATTCGGGAAATTTTCAAGGAATACCTTGAATCTGTAAATAACTACAATGTGTTGACTGCTAAAGATGGGTTTGAAGCCCTTGACATAATAAAGAGCGAAGAGGTTCATTGTTGTTTTACTGATATTTCCATGCCCAGGATGGATGGAATTGAGTTGACGAACAAAATACAGCATTATGATAACACAATTCCAGTAGTAGTTATGACAGGATACCCGTCATTAGACAATACAATAAAAATACTTAAAAATGGTGTTGTAGATTTTTTACCTAAACCGGTTAAAATGGAACAGCTACCAATTACTGTGGAAAGGGTTACAAGAGAGCGTTCATTGTTCATTGAAAATGTTTTGCTAAAAGATGAGGTTAAAAAAAACGAAAAAATCAAGAAAATTAATAAGGAACTAAAGCAAAAGATTAAAGAGGTTGAAACAATGAACCTG
>JAYEMW010000360.1:0-10700 GCA_034718555.1 Thermodesulfobacteriota bacterium | reverse complement strand
GTTTTTCCTGCCAGGGTTATATTCGCAAAGGCATCCTCTATGGAAAACAGCTCATAAAAGGCCTTGGTTATAGATCTCGTGCCTGCTTTACCGGCATCAATCAAGGTGCCGTCTATGTCAAACAAAATAAATTTTTTAATCATTTTATAAAATATTCCCGCAGAGCTAACTTCTATGATTTTAACAATCTACATTACCTCTTGACAAAAGGTCTTATATTTGTTAAAAGGTGAGAAAATAAAGAATAAAAACAGATAATAAGGGAGTCAACTAACCATGAAAAGATATTTTCTTATCATTGGAATGAGTGCTATATTCATCTTTGGAGCCTACGCATGGGCGGATTCCCCATCAGGTTATGAAGGTATATTTGCAGGAACCAGCATGTCTTTCTCTTCTCTTAACGCAAACTTATCAACAGACGTGAATGCCACTAACGTGCCTTCGCTGGGTTATACTTCCCAGGCTTCTGCTGTAGGAAGCATTAATGCCGGCATGATGGCAAATGTATTTCAATCTTCCAACGCCCCTTCAGACTTTTTTTCTACTTTTTGGCAAAACAATCAAAACAACCAACCCTTTGTAAATATAATTAGTTACTCAAACCAGGTCTCAGCCAATGGAATAATCGATAACTTTCATGTAGGATTTCACTACCAAAGCCTGTATACCTCTCCAAGCCCCCAATTTTCATTTAGCCAGATTCCATAGCAGATTCTTATTATAGTAAAATAATCATAGTCCAACCTTTGCCCTGTATTTTATCTTAACTTCTTTGTTCATGGGAACTACAACATCAAACCTTATTGTAAAGGCATCAATTTTCTTGAAGGTATGGGTGCTGCTTACCACACTCCAGTTTCCAAATAATGGTTCAATAATCCCTATGTTAATATCTTTTTCCTTATGATTTCTTAATGTAATCTCCCACGCTGATTCATGAAGCCTTGTTGCAGTTTGTTTGTAATCTGTTTGTATTCGTTCCGCAAAAACATCAAATGCTTCTCCGGCCTTAAGTCTTGCTTCTTCTCCCTCCGGTATATGTTTTATTCTGTCTTCACCAAGAAATACCATTCCTTTATCATCCCCCTTATACAAACGTACAGTACCTGAAGGAAGAGGCATGCCAAGATTATTTTCCTTGGAATTCTTTAATTTAATATACACATTAACAGGCTGTCTGATTTTCTGACCTATATATCTTCTTGTAAAATATCCCTTGTTTCCATAGACAAGAAGCTCTTTCCCCACTCTTAAGCCCCTTGATTGAAACAAGTTTATCTGTTTTGTCTGCTTATCTTTGATTGTTGTTTTCCTTTTTAAATCGTACACATGATACTCGAAAAAAGACTTTTCCTTAAATTGTGCACTATCTCCCTCTCTTATGGCCCTCTTTGCGTATAGCCTGTCTTCGAGACCACTTTCTACCTGATGAACTTTCCCTGCGACCAATTTTAATAAAGAATTTTCAAAGGTTACACCACTCTTATTGTCTAATGTAACCTTTCCGGACATATCCCCGGATGTATCATCCTTGTCTAAGACCAGTACATAATCTGACTTCCAGCTCATATTCTTCGTGAGGTAGCATACATTTAAATCATATGGTCTATTATTGCCACAGCTCTTATAAACCCATTTTAGGGTTGGCTTTTCAATAAGCCCTTCCGGCAGTCCAGGCAGCACCTTATAACCTGGATGGCCAAGGAATATTTCATTTCCAATTTTATAGATCTGCCCTTTATTATTGCTTAGCAGAACTGCCTCTGTTACCTCTTTTCTATCCTTATATTTATTCCAATCAACGATTTTTATCTTTTTTCCTACATACTTATTGAGAAGGGTACCTTCATTTAAAAGGTCATACTCATAGTTTTGCTCAACTATATGAAATTCTCTTTCATTGTCGACTGGTTTTACTTGAACCGAGGCAGGAATAATATGAGAGGGAACGTCCATAAATCTTAATTCTCCCTCATCCGCAGGGATCTCAATTCTTCTGATTTCATTAACAAGTGCAAGATTGTTGTTATATATTGTGACAGTGATTGCAATCTGATCATCTTGATTACTTGTAGTTACTGTCAATCCCAGTGATGCAATGGGAAAAATTAAAAAGAGCGCCATAAAAAAAACGCTACACTTTATTTTCATTGACATTTCCTCCTTTTTCTAAAATATAAAAATCCTAACACTTGTTTATATATTATTCATCGGAAAGTAACTGCTAATGTTTTTCATCCATAGAAACAGGGTATATCGGCATGGGTTTCTCAAATCCCCTGAGTAAAAGGTTTGACTCCCGGCTAATCAAAAATTCCGGTCTCAGGACATTCTTTACATTTTCAGTAACGAGTATTTGGCCTGAAGATGCCTCTGATGCCAAACGCTGGGCAACGTTTACAGCAGTCCCAATTACCGTGTAATCAAGTCTTTTTTCCGAGCCTACATTGCCAAGGAAGACTTCTCCGGAGCTTATTCCTATCCCTAATCCAGCCTGCTCAAAGTATTTGTTTTCTTCTGACCATGTTTGTTGAATACCATGAAACCCTTTGTGTATCTCTATGGATGCCATGGCAGCAGCGTTAATTGGATCATCATGAGATACAGGTGCACCAAAAATAGCAAGCGCTGCATCTCCTAAGTATTTATCCAGCGTCCCATTAAATCTGAATATTACATCTGCAAAAAGCTCGAAAAAATTATTAAGAAATGCCCTTAAGGCTTCCAGCGGAACATGCCTGACAAGTGAGGTGAATTTTCTCATATCTGCAAACACTACTGTAATATTTTTAACTTCACCTAATCCGAGAAGATTTTGCCCTCGGTCAATAAGTAATTCAGCCACTTCAGGCGCTACATATTGTTCAAAAATGGCTCGCATTTTTATTTTTTCCGCCCTTTCATCCATGGCCTTGACATTTTCCAATGCCATAACTGCCTGACCGCAAATAACAGAAAGCATTTCTATGTCACCCTCGCTAAAAGGAGACCCCTTCCCTACCTTACTAACATTAAGAACCCCCAAGGTTCTATCACTTGCCTTAAATGGAAATGATATGGCAGCCACAATGGACTTATGCCTTAAGAAGGATGCAAACGTGGGATTATCTTCGGGTCCCCCATTAAGTATAACAGGCTCACCCTTCTGAAAAACCCAGCCGGCAATCTTCTCTCCATACTTTATCTGGACTTTTGGGATAATTTTACCATCAATACCTATTGAGGAGACAATACGGAGATATCCATCTTCTCTTTCGTCGTATAGCATTGCGGAAATCCTTGTAGCACCTGTTTGTTTAGCTGCTGCATCAACAAGCTCATCAAGCACTTCCTTTATAGTATGAGATTTTATAAATTTTTCACCAAGTTTGTATAAGGGCATAAGGGTCTTAAGGCGGGCATTTTCCTCTATCAGTGAAGCTGTGTTAAAGGCATCTTTAACAGTTCTTGTTAATTCGCCGGGGATAAATGGCCTTTTAATAAAACCACTAAAACCCTGTCTCATCGCCTTGATTATATCTTTCTCGTTTCCCTGTGACAAAATCAGTACCCCGAGGAGTTCCCTATTCTTCTCCTTTAGCGCAAGAAATAAATCGAGTCTTTCTTTTTCTGGGAACGTCATTCCAATAACGACTAAATGGAGCTCTTCAGAAGAAGCAATTTTAAGCGCTTCTTCACTGCTAACAGCATATTGAACAATATAGCCTTCATTTGTAAATGCGTCGCCGCATAAATCAATTATTTCTCTATCGTTCTCTACAACAAGGATTTCATTAAACCTCATAACACTCTCCTTTAACCTGGGAATAACAGCATAGGATAACCACCACATTATGTCAATAGCGGTTTTTGGGGCACTTGCACTACTTTTCTTATTTCCTCGCATGTAGCATGACTTTAATAAACTTGTCTAAAGGAAATTTACTAAATAAAATAAAGAATTGCTTGAAATAAGGAGATGACCTGATTAGAATTTTAACATAACGCAGCAGTCTGGATTTTGCCTGAATATGGATTTTCGTTAAGAATCAAATACATTAATTTTAATATAAAACCAAGAATAAATTATGAATGATAACGCACCTATATGGATCATAGGTCCACCGAGATCAAGAACAAGATGGACTGTCAACTTATTTAAAGACATACCCGAGCATATTATACTGAATCATCCATCTTTTGGAATTTATAGCCCCTTCTGGTGGAGATACAATAAAATACCCCCTCTTGATGTAGTCAATGAAATTGACCCAATACTTGAGGCAGGAAAAACCCCGGTAATCCTCAGACACCAGTTTGCCTTCTCCATGGACTGGATTCGAAATCAATGGCCAGGCTCTAAGTTTTTAATAGCTGGTCGAGATGTCATGGAATGGCTGACCAGTGTGAAGAATTTCAAGGGTGGGCTACACTTTCTATATAAAAATAACGGCGAGGAACAAGACCTCCCACCTGCTTATGTAGGAAGAGATCTTATTTCCGATTGGTGGAAAAACGCCGAATGGTGGCAAAGGGCTGTTGCCCATTATTGGGCATATATGGGGGCCGCCCTTGAAGGCTATAAACAAGATGATTGTGCTATAGTGCATACTTCAAACCAATCTCAGTTAGATGATATCCAAAGCCAGCTTTCAGTTACCTGGGCAGAAAAAGCGCTGCCAAACATCTCTACATTCAAACCATCAAAGCTTTCTTACAAGGCAGAATTCAGTAGGTCTGATGTAGAAGATGTATTTAAATTTTTAAACTCAGCTCAACCATCTCAATGGATAGTCACTGCCACATCTTCTGAAGATGAGTAACTTTATCGTAACCATCAACATAGACATGCAGGAGGATTTACCATGATTGAAAAAGTAATTATTATGGGTGCCGCAGGAAGGGATTTCCATAATTTTAATGTTTATTTCAAGGAAAATCCCAGATATAAGGTAATAGCATTCACTGCTGCCCAAATCCCAACAATAGATGGACGAATTTACCCACCTGAACTATCTGGAAATCTCTATCCTGCAGGCATATCCATTTATCCCGAGGCAGAGTTAGCTGAACTTATACGAAAAAACAGGGTAGATTTGGTGGCCTTTTCATACAGCGATGTAACCCATATTGATGTTATGCACAAGGCATCCATAGTCATGGCAGAGGGTGCGGATTTTATCCTTATAGGCGCACCATACACCATGCTTAAATCTAATAAACCCGTTGTTGCAGTTTGCGCTGTAAGAACGGGTTGCGGGAAATCCCAGACAACACGCAAGGTATGCAGCATACTCCAGAGTTTTAAAAAAAGGGTTGTAGCAGTACGACATCCCATGCCTTATGGTGATTTAAGAAAGCAGGAGATCCAGCGTTTTTCCTCGTATAAGGATTTTCAGATAAATCAATGTACAATTGAGGAACGGGAGGAATATGAGCCATTGGTAGATCAGGGAATTGTGGTTTATGCCGGCATTGATTACAGCAAAATCCTTAATGAGGCTGAAAAAGAGGCTGATGTTATAGTATGGGACGGAGGAAACAACGACACCCCTTTTTACAGGCCGGATATTCATATTGTCCTGTTTGATCCACACCGCGCCGGCCACGAACTACTATACTACCCTGGTGAAACCAACATGTTAATGGCAGACATTGCAATTATTAACAAGGTAGGCACAGCATCCTCTGAACAGGTAGAGCAGGTAAAAAATAACATTGAAAAATATTCCCCTAACGCCAAAATTGTAAAGGCAGAATCTCCTGTTCTTGTAAATAATCCGGAACGTATACGAGGAAAACGTGTTCTGATAGTAGAAGATGGGCCTACCCTCACACACGGAGGAATGCCATACGGCGCTGGAGTTATTGCTGCAAAAACATATGGTGCGGCTGAGATTGTTGACCCACGTCCCTATGCTTCAGGAACAATAAAACAAACCTATAACCTTTATCCTGACACTGGACATGTACTACCTGCCATGGGATATAGCGAGGATCAAATCGACGATCTTGAAAAAACAATAAACAATGTTGATTGTAATCTTGTCCTCTTTGCCACACCAATCCATCTGACGCAAATCCTTTCCATCAACAAAGAGGCTATTCGCGTACGTTATGAATACAAGGATCACAATCCTCCCTTTTTAGAAAAAATTTTATTTGACAGATTTAAGACCAAGCTTTCACTTTAATATTTAAAACACCCCTGATTTGAACTAATCTTATGAAAAAAGAATCTAAACAGAAAATTTTATTAATTGCCCTTGGCGGAAATGCCCTTGTTGGAAAGGGTGAGAAAGGTACAGCAGCAGAGCAATTTAAGAATCTAAAAACACCGATAAGCCAAATAGCCAGGCTTTCTAAAGATTACAAAATAATCATTACCCATGGAAACGGACCACAGGTAGGCAACCTTCTCCTACAGCAAGAACGCTGTGATTCCGTTCCAAAACTCCCTTTAGAGATACTGGTTGCCCAAACCCAGGGCCAGATTGGTTACATGATCGAATCCACCCTGGACAGTGAACTCATGGCCCTTGGCGCAGACGCACAGAAACCTCTTGTAAGTCTTATTAGTTATGTCGTGGTAGACGAAAAAGACTCAGCCTTTTTAGAACCTTCTAAGCCCATAGGGCCTGCTTATCCAGAGGAAAAAATCGCAACCCTCCCATACCCTGTAATAAAGACGGAAAAAGGATATCGCCGCGTAGTAGCCTCCCCAAGGCCTGTAACAATTGTGGAAAAAAAAGAAATAATAAAGCTCATTGAAAACGGGTTTATTGTTATTTGCTGTGGAGGCGGCGGAATACCTGTTATACGGTACGGCAGAACCTTTTCAGGCGTTGACGCCGTCATTGATAAAGATTTGTCAAGCGCCAGGCTGGCTGAAGAGGTTGGCGCAGATATTTTTATTATTGCGACAGATGTTGAGGGAGTGGCTTTGAGATATGGACAACCAGAGCAGACATACCTCCGCAATATCAATATTAAAAAGGCCATGAAATACCTGTCGGAGGGACATTTCCCATCCGGTTCCATGGGACCAAAAATTGAAGCTGCAACGGAGTTTCTTGAAAAAGGGGGCAAACGGGCAGTAATCACATCTATTAATTCGATTGAGGCAGCCGTAAAGGGCCTGGCAGGAACTGAGATAAAGAGAAATAATCTAAGCTAACGGCGGTTTTATAGTAACAGCAAAATGGAGTTATGGAAAAAGATACTATAAAGTGTTCAGAGTGCGGTAAAATTGTCAGGCCGGACAAAAGCTGCATAGTTGATTCTAACATTATTTGCTTTACCTGCATGTATGGACAAACAAGGCCATACGAAATTTTTCCAATAGGAAAGGTAAACAATGAGTTAAGGAGAAGCAAAAAGGATTTTGGGGTAATTGGCCCAAAGGATATATCCTGCATTGACCTTATTCCATCACAAAAAAGATTCATGTATAGATTAGAGGAAGAAAGCCGGTTAACAATCATATATTACCTGCATAAAACAGAGTCAATAAAATCCGTGTTTAAGAGAGGCCTTGATGGTAAGGAAGTTGGAGTGTTTGCATCGAGGACTCCAAACAGACTTTCCAGGATAGGCATACAGGACGTTACACTTGTAAGTGTTGAGGGTACAAGACTTCTTGTAAAAGGACTGGACGCAGTAGATGGCACCCCTGTACTTGATATAAAAATTAAGTGGAGTTCAAATAGTTAATTTAAACATATTTCAATTTAAATGGAGCATTAATATGTCTTATAAACAGTGCAAATGGTATCCAGTATGCCCTATGAAAAACTATTACGACAATGGTAAATTAGACAAAAAATGGATAGACCAATATTGCAAAAATGACTGGAAAAATTGCATAAGGTATCAAATGGAAGAAAACTGGGAGCAACACCCGGATTGGATGCTTCCTGACGGAACAGTAGATGAGGATTTACGCAATGTCTACCCTTGAGCCAAAGTGCAACTTATTAATATATTATTTACTTTTCATCTAAGGAGGTAAAATTGAAAAAAATTTTTATTATACTTGCAGTAGTACTATTTTCCTGCATACAAATTGCAGAGGCCAAAGAAGCCAGCCCCCGTGTTATCATGGAAACCAATTATGGCACAATAGTCTTAGAGCTCAACCAGCAAAAGGCACCAAAAACAGTAGAAAATTTCCTTGGGTATGTCAGAGATGGCTTTTATGATGAAACTATTTTTCATCGTATTATCAAGAGATTTATGATCCAGGGCGGAGGATTAACACTTGCGTTAGAAAAGAAAAAAGTAAAACCTCCTGTACTCAATGAGGCCGATAATGGACTCAAAAACCTGCGCGGAACTATTGCTATGGCCAGAACAGGAGACCCACATTCCGCTACTGCCCAATTTTTTATTAACACTGTGGATAACGCCTTTCTTGACCATAAAGCTAAAAACATGAAAGGTTGGGGATATTGCGTGTTTGGCAAGGTAATCGAAGGTATGAACGTAGTAGATAAAATAGAAAATCTCCCGACTGCAAACAAGGGCGGCCGTCAAAATGTACCAACTACTCCGGTCATCATTAAGCATGCTGAAATTGAAAAATTAAAGGAAAACCCTAAAAAATAGGTAACATCTCAATAAGTCCGGGCAAATTAAGAAAAAATCTTCCTCAATCCCCTTTTTTCAACCCGCCAAAAACACTGGCGGATAAAAGGGTATAAACGCTAACTTAAGAGAGCAGGATTTATCATCCGTCATTCCGGCGAAAGCCGGAATCCAGAGCCTGCTCTGAACCCCGATTCAGAGGAGTATCAGTGAACAAACAACCGGCGGTTTATATTTTGGCAAGCAAACGAAATGGTACCCTCTATATAGGAGTGATTTCAGACCTCGTCAAGAGGATATAGGAGCACAAAAAGAACATGGTGGAAGGTTTTACCAAACGCTACGATGTCTCATTCACTGGTTTGGCATGAAATAAATAGAGCATGGAATCCGCTATTGAGCGAGAAAAGCGATTGAAAAAATGGAAGCGAAAATGGAAACTGGAATTGATTGAAAGCAATAATCCGAATTGACAGGATTTGTTCAATACGATTGTTTGACTGGATTCCGGCTTTCGCCGGAATGACGGAAAGGACGTCGGAATGACGCTTCGAATAAGTTAGCGCTTATGGGATAAAGGGGAAGCTATAGGAATGCCCTGCCTTATTGAGTTACCTTTTTTCAGTTTCCAGCCTCAAAAAAAGTTCTTTACAAAACCATATATCTTGACAATTAATATTTTTAGAATTAGTTTCCAGATGCCTTACTTATTTGAACAGGCATACTTTCAAGTAAAATGAACAACGCAAATTTTTGTTTTTTCGCTTATAATTAAAATATAAACATGGTCTATAATCAGTATATAATTTTGATGTAACAAAGACGCAGGAGGAAGACATGGGAATCAATATGTTATTAAGAAAGGTACTTTTTATCATTTCACTTCTATTAATCGTGTTCATTGGAATATCCTCTTTTTCCCAAAGCCTTGCAAAAGAGGAAAAGGGAGAAGATAAAAGACCGGAAAGGGGAATATCAATTGCATTTGAATACCCCGAGATCATCATTAATAAGGGTGATGATGTTACTGTAGACATCAATGTAAAAAACAAAGGAAAAAGGGATGAAAATATCTTTTTCACAATCTTGCCTGTTACCCCGGGATGGAAAACCAAGATCAAAACATACAGTTTTTCTATTACGGCCTTAAATATCTCAGGGGGGGACGATAAAAATGTCCAATTTTTTGCCGAACCGGAAAAAGAAACAAAACCAGGGGTCTATGAATTTAAAGTAGATGCTAAAACCGAGGATGGCAAATTATCTAAATCCCATAAGCTTAAGGTTACAATGCGGGAGGTAAAAAAAGAGAAAGGTTCAATAGAACTGACAACATCCTACCCGGTGTTAAGGGGGTCAAATGATGCAAAATTTGAGTTTTCCCTTGATGTTAAAAATAAAACGGATAAGGAAAGCACCTTTAACCTCACTGCTAACGGCCCTAAAAATTGGCAGGTCAATTTTAAACCATCATATGAGGACAAATATATATCAAGTTTAAGGCTTAAAGATAATGAAAGCAAAAGCATTAATGTAGAGGTCACACCTGACCGTCTTTCCAATGCAGGAGAATTCTTTATCCCTGTTGTCATAAGTGCAGGAGAGTCAAAGGCAACTGCAAATCTGCAGGTAATTATTACCGGCACATACAAACTGGATGCAGGAACCCCTACAGGGCTGTTATCCCTTGAGACACAACAGGGAAAACCAGGCAATATATCTATATATATTAAAAACAATGGGTCAGCAACAATCCATAATATCGATTTCCTATCGGTAAAACCGGAAAACTGGAAGGTAGAATTCGACCCTGAAAAAATAGACGAATTAGAGACCGGCGGCCTAAAGCAGGTTGAGGTTAAGATCACCCCATCACAGGAGGCCCTTGTGGGTGATTATGCAGTAGGTTTGAACGTTAAGGGCGAAAAGACATCCGACACTCTTGAAATGAGGGTTACAGTCAATGCATCTGCAGCCTGGGCCTGGATAGGAATAGGGATTATCATCCTTGTTATTATTAGCCTGTTCGGCCTGTTTATTTTCCTGGGCAGGAGGTAAATGGCATTATGGATCAAAAGCCCGTCATTGAAACCCATGAGCTAACCAAGAGTTATCTTAACCATACTGTTGTC
>JAYEMW010000359.1:0-43224 GCA_034718555.1 Thermodesulfobacteriota bacterium | reverse complement strand
CAAATTTCAGGCAGTTAGTGAAATTTCCTGCCGGAACAGACACATCCTCCACGCCCATAAGGGTAACTTTGTATTTTAACTCTTCTGTTCCTGCATTCTCAATGGCTAACGGTCCCTCCTCTTTATCACCGATCTTACAGAAAGGGTCTGCAAATATTATTGGATCGGAAAATTTCAGAAAAAATGCATCATCCTCATCAAACTCCATAAACATAAATCCATGCATCCTCCAGCCACTTTCATCATTTGTCCAATAGTATATTACTGGGTACAATGTATCTACCATGGCCTTAGTTTTTAAACCATTAACATCTCTTCCCCTTTGAGAGATAAACATGGTCCATTTATCTGTTTCCCAGCTTCCGTCAAGTGGAAAATACTCCTCCATTGTGTATGCCTTATCAGCTCCCCAACTCACAAGTCCTAATGCCTTTCTAAGTATCACCAGGGCATCACCTACTGTAATCTTACCATCAGGATTGGGTTGGCCGTCTGCGTCAAGGGGACCTATGTCCCCATGCTCTATATCTTCCTGTGTGTATGTCTCCAGATCCAGGGCAAAACGCAGGGCCACCAATGCATCACCTACATTAACAATCCCATCCCTGTTCCCAAGGGGCGCTACATCTCCGTCTTGAGTAAATGCAGAAACCATAAACGGCCCTGCAAGCATAAATGTTATTATAATAAATGTTATGTATAGATATCTTTTTATTCTCATTTCACGTCCCTTTTTACATTCTTTATCATTCCCATCGACCTCCCCGCTTCTTTTTTAGATCAATATACTCTACCCTTCCCTGCCCACTTATAAAAGAACTTAGAAGCCAGCTAACTGCGCTTATAATCAGAGATCCAAAAACGGCAGACCAAAAACCATATACCTCAAATCCTTGTATCACCCCTGATGCCATCTTAAGTAACATGGCATTAATGACAAATGTAAAAAGACCTAAAGTTAAAATATTTACAGGGAGCGTTATAATAATCAAGATCGGGCGAAAAAAAGAATTAAGAAAACCTAACATGGCCGCTGCAAATAAGGCGCTGAAGAACCCTCTTACATGTATGCCTTCTATTACATAAGAGGCAAACATAATGGCAGCTGTCAGCATTATCCATCGCACGATAATTCCTCTCATCTTATATTCTCCTTTTTCCAATTTCCCCGCTTGGCGGGATCTGCGCTTCGCTTCGCTTCAACAAGTTTCAAGCCGTGAACGGCTGCAAATTTAAGGGGCGGGTAATGATTGCAATATCATCATGGTTCAGCTTTCTGAATATATCAATTATTGCTGTTTTTTAAATGCCTCTGCCTCTGCTGATAATTCATCAAGAAGGGTTTTGAGTGGCCAAGTTTCCGAGGTTGGGGTCAAACTGGCCCATAATTGTGATGGCAGACCGGCGTTCCTATAGGCCGTCATAAGTTTTTGAAGTCCCTTTTGTGTTAGGCCGGACATAATTATGGCCCTTTTCATGTTTGATGGTTCGCCTAAGCCGGATTTATCAACTAATGTCATTATATCCTTAAGCGTGCTGCTTAGATTGTCTTCTGTGGCAAAAACAGTTGGCATGTCCTCGGATTTAAGGCCTTGAATCAGTGAAAGTATTGAATTATGCTCTGTTGTGGGATAACCACAAACAATGATTTTTCTTGGCCCATACATTTGTTTTTCTGACTTTCCAACTTTTTTAAACGTACCTTTATGGTTCATAATTCAAACTCATATTGTAAGCGTTCACGGAACGCTGAAATTAGAAATTAGTCCCGCAGGGCGGGATTGGAAATTTGGCCTTCATTCTTTTGTACTGTGGGTAAACCCATTCAATCTTGGGCCGAGTTTTTCAACTATTGTTTTATCAAAATCATGCCAAGCTTTATCTGATAACTCTTCTACCGGTTTGTAAACATCCAACTCGTAAACTCGTTTCATCCCTGCCTGTGTGTGCCCGCACCTGTCTGCGCCTGCCTGTGCGATGCACGCAGACAGGTGCATCGCACAGGCAGGCGCAGACAGGTCTCACAAATTTCTATTTTCCAATTTCCCCGCTTGGCGGGATCTTCGACAAGTTTCAAGCCGTGAACGGCTACCTGAAGCTTAAGGGTTGATCCTTTCAAGAATTTCACCAGATGCATTTAAGATATATACCTTAAAATCATTGGAAACAGCCTCACTTGCCAGGTCTTCATATATGATTCCCTGAACCTCATATTTTCGTCCCCTTTCAAGCGTGAGAATATTAAGGCAGTCTAAGGCATCGTCCTTCTTAAGAAATGTTAATATAAAGGACACATCTTCTTGTTTATCAATCTGTCCTAAAAAATGCTCGCTACTTCCAGGATCCTGGACTATAACCCAGACCCATTGGTCTTTTTCAATTACTTTTCCCATTAGATACTCCTTCTCATCTCCTTAACAAATTAGAGCCAAACATCAATGTTTGATCATTTAAAATAAGAACGCCTTCTTAAAGATAGGGATTTGTCCGTATTTCAGCCTCAATTGTGGAAGAAGGACTTACGCCATAGTCATGCCCAGGCCATACAATTGTTTCGCCGGGAAGGGTAAGAAGCTTTTTCTTTATGGAATCCATAAACTGCTCCATTGATGCGCCCGGCAGGTCCGTTCGTCCAATAGCGCCCACAAAAAGCGTATCACCTGAAAAAAGATTTCCCTCTCCAAGCAGGCATACTCCTCCTGGGCTATGCCCTGGTGTATGTATAACCTTAAGTGAAACATCGCCTACTGTAATATAATCACCATCTTTCACTGTTATATCAGCCGGTGGTGAAGGTGTAAAACCCCACTGCCGGGCAATTTCATTCCCATGGGTACTGTTAAACATCTGTTCATCAAGTTCGTGAATAATTATCTTTGCCCCTGTAATGTCCTTCATTTTAAAATTGCCGCATGTATGGTCCGGATGGCCGTGGGTATTAACAATATATTTTAAGTCAAGTTCCTTCTCCTTCACCCTTGAAACTATACGTTCTTCGTCACCGGCTGGATCAATAACCAATGCCTCTTTAGTATTAGGACATGAAACTATATAACAAAAAACATCCATGAATCCAACCTTCATCTGTTCAATATCCATCAATATCTCCTTATGTTTTTCTTCCTTGGCCTTTTAGGCATGTTCAACAATTAACCCCAGTAGATCGGGATTTCCGCTTCGCTTCAAAAAATTATCTGAGGGCTCGTAAAAAGTCTCGAAATACCGTTTTCCGTCATTCCGGCGAAAGCCGGAATCCAGTCTTTTCAAGCAGTTGCAGACCATCTGGACTCCGGTTTTCACCGGAGTGACGACTTCTAAGTAACTCAAGTTACTTTTAGATGTGTGGCCGCACTCAGCGGTCTGATAACGCTTTTTACGAGACCAGCATTCTAAGAAATATAAAATATAATCATCCTGGCGTCAATAGGATAGCCATAAAAACAGCAATGCATTGGAAAATTTATTTCACGTTTATAGATTTCCACTATTTAACTAATTTTGACGGGCTCGTAAAAAGTCTCGAAATACCGTTTTCCGTCATTCCGGCGAAAGCCGGAATCCAGTCTTTTCAAGCAGTTGCAGACCATCTGGACTCCGGTTTTCACCGGAGTGACGACTTTTTACGAGACCGTCAATTTTCTTTCACCTTGACCTTATAATATGACTTTTTGTATATTGTATAACTCTTAAAGGATAGTTATATATTGTTCTACAAAATAAGGAAATAATCTCAAATCTTTTTATAGGAGTTTATTATTTTGCCATTAAACAGTGAAAAAAAGGAAAGACAAGTTGTAACCAAGTCCCTGAGACCCTTTGGGACTACTATTTTTACAGAGATAAACGTTATTGCAAACGCCTATAATGCAGTAAACCTTTCCCAGGGGTCACCGGATTTTGATGGGCCTGATTCTATTAAACAAAAGGCGGCAGAGTGTATTATTAGAGGGCCGAATCAATATATATCCTCTGAGGGTCTCAATGAATTACGACATGCAATAGCCCGTAAAATGAAACGTTTTTATGATGTTGATGTAGATGCTAAAAATGAGCTGACAGTTACATCAGGCGCCACAGAGGGTTTATACGGAACAATGATGGGCATATTAGAGCCTGGTGACGAGGTTATCTTACTTGAACCATTCTACGACATTTATCCGCCTATAGCGGCCATGGCCCATGCTAATGTTCGCTATGTTTCCCTTAAAGGCCCTAACTTTGAACTGCCTGAAAAAGAACTGGCAGACGCCTTTGGGCCAAAAACCAGGGTCATTGTGATAAATAATCCCCAAAATCCATGCGGAAAGGTTTTTACAAGGGAAGAACTTTCCTATATCGGCTCTTTGTGCCAAAAACACAATACCTTTGCCATAGGCGATGAAGTTTATGAACACCTTGTCTTTGATGGAAAAAATCATACAACACTTCTGAGCATCCCGGAATTAAGGGAAAGGGCCTTTGTAATTTCCTCTACGGCAAAAACATTTTCAATGACCGGTTGGAAAATAGGCTATGTAGCAGCATCTCCGGAACTTACAAAGGCAGTGCGCATGAGCCATCAGTTTATAACATTCTGTGGACAGGCAGCATTGCAGGAGGCAATGGCATTTGCCATTGACTTTCCAGACACCTTTTACGCAGAATTGCTTGAAGAATACAATAGAAAGAGAAAATTCCTGTTTGAAGGGTTGAAAGACATTGGTTTCAATATTTATCTTCCGGAGGGGGCCTATTATGTAATGGCGGATATTACATCCCTTGGTTTTGAAGAAGACAGCGCTTTCTGTCGTATGCTTCCTGAAAAGGCCGGAGTAGCGGCGATTCCAGCATCCTATTTCTGGAAGGACAGAAGAATGGGAAAAGAATACGTGCGTTTCTGTTTTTGCAAGAAAGATGAGACACTTGAGGAGGGAATCCTCCGTCTAAAGAGGTTTTTAAAATGAAAGTAGCGGCGCTTCAAATGTATATAGCATGGCACGATAGACAAACTAACCATGCCAAGGTGAGACAATTTGCTAAAAAGGCAAAGGAGGCAGGCGCTGAGCTGCTAATTCTGCCGGAGATGCTTTCAACAGGCTTTTCCCTTGACACTTCCATTACAATCGAGTCACTCCAGGGGGAAACACCTGAATTTTTAAGATCAGTGGCCCGTGAACATAGCATGCATGTTATTGGGGGATTTGTGCTTTCCCGCGATAATGGAGGCCCACAAAACGTATCTATCGCCATTGACCGCGAAGGTAAGGACATTGCCATTTATGCAAAGACTCACCTGATATCCCTGTTAGGTGAAGATACAAGCTATGAATCAGGCGACAGGCCTGTAACGTTTTATTTGGATGGAATTTGTACGACCTGTTTTATATGCTATGATCTCCGGTTTCCTGAGCTTTTTCGGGCAGTAGCAGATAAATGCATGCTAATAATTGTAATTGCATCCTGGCCTGATACAAGGCAGGCTCACTGGGACACATTACTGAGGGCCCGGGCCATAGAAAATCAATGCTATGTGATAGGTGTAAACCGGGTTGGTGAAGGCGGTGGGTATTCCTTTATAGGGGGATCAGCCATAATAGATCCCCTCGGTGAAAGTATAGCCCAGGGTGAAGAAAAAGAAACTCTACTTGTTTCCGATATTGATGCAGAAAAGGTTAAGGAGACTCGCTCACAATTTCCATTCTTAAAGGATAAAAGACCATTTTAAGGGATGACTCAGTTATAAATTTCTGAAAAGTGAAAAAAATGAATGAAGAAACCGTCATTATAAAATGCTCCAATTGCGGTGCGAAAAACAGGGTGCCGAAAAGCAGGATAAGCGAAAGGCCAGTATGCGGAAAATGCAAGGCCCCGCTAAAAAATTTGACTATTCATGACCGTCCCATAATACTGACGGACAGAACCTTTCGTGCAGAGGTTTTATCTTTTTCCGGAGTTGCCCTTATAGATTGCTGGGCGCCATGGTGCGGTCCGTGCCGCATGGTTTCCCCTGCTGTAGAACAAATTGCCTCTGAATACGCAGGCAGGATCAAGGTAGGTAAATTAAATGTAGATGAAAATCAGATGACCGCCTCTGAATACGCCATACAAAGCATACCTACCCTCCTTGTATTCAAGGGGGGTAAGCTTGTTGATCGATTAATCGGGGCCATGCCTAAAACAGAGATAGAAAGGCGCCTGGCGCCTGTCATTTAAATCCTTACTTTTATCACATGTGATGGTACAGTAAAAAGTCTTTACTCTCTTATGATGACCATTTTGGGATAATTTATTAGCCACAGACACACACGGAAACACACAGACAAATCATTTATCCTATAGCCTTTACCTCTTTTCGCGAAGCGATGATACTATTTTAGCCGAGCGTGTCGCTCGGCTAAAATGTCTGTGTAAATCTGCGTGAGTCTGCGGCTAAATATTTATTTACATAAAATGGACTAAACAAAGGTTGCCGCCTTAACATGAAATTGATCCGCTAATATCCTTATGTGATTGAGATTCAATGGTCTTTTCCCATTAAGTATCTCGGAAACAGTAGATTTTCCACCAAGAATCCCTACCAAATCCTTCTGTTTGAGGCTATTCTGTTCCATCAACAATTTTATTACCTCTAAACTTTTAGCCTCTTTCATGGGAAAATGCTCTTCTTCATAATGCTCGATCAAAATAGAAAGTGTTTCTGCATAGTCTGCCAAAAAACTTTCTGCTTCATCAAAAACGGCTTCCATTGACTTAAGAGCTTCTTTGTAATCTCTTTCGCTTTTAATAGCCCTCAGTGAATATAAATCTTTGGAATCCACTTGGTCTAAGGCCGGCATTTTGAATCCTCCCTCAGGTTAAGTCTATCATATTCCTCATGGGGTGAGATGTATTTTATCCACATTCTATGCCCCCTAAAGTTAACTCTTGTGACTAATCTATATTTCCCTCCACCTATATTAAAAATCACACATTTATCTATCATATCTGCCGTACCGAATGTCTTTTTCAGCTCAGAGAAACTGGAAAAATTGTTTTTTTTGCATATCCTCCACCATCTCGCAAGAGGCTCCTCATAAGGAGTTCTGTGAGATCATCCATGATGCATGCCCTTTTTGGTATCTCGCCCAATCTGTCCCGTTTAACGGAGCTCCCTTTGATCGCTTGAGTTCTCCCCAATCAAATATGCTTCGCATTTAACGGGGCAAAGATCTTACTGAAATCTGATACCCTAAGATTTGATATTACTCCTCTAATCTATCAATGACAATACTTTCTATACTGTCAAGGACTCCATCAAGTGTAACTGGTTTACATTTTTTTACACCATCGGGTAAATGAATGTGATAAGGAAAGGATTTCAACGCCTTGTGATGCGGTGCCGTATCCCATCGGGATATTACTTTGTTTTTCTCATCCATATAATAAAATATCTATTAACCATTCTAATTTGGATATTCTCTTTTTGACCTTTTCAAAATAGTAGATGGTCATAGTGAAAACCCTTCTATTATTTTTTCCTGTTCTGTTACCCTGTTGTATGCTTCATATAGGAAGAGCCAATCAAACCATTCTTCATCATCACCAAGTTTACCTGCGTTAAAAGATTTTATGAAGTGATCAGACTTCATTTTATGCTTTTTCTCAAATGTTTTTAGACGCTTACGATAGCTATTAGATTTTGTTTTTAGCAACTTCTGTTTTAAAGCTATAGAAGATTTTAATATAGGCAAAGCCTCGTCCCTTATCTCTATTTGTTCCATAATATCCTCCTAAATACGGATAGTTTGTGGCTGTATTTAGACCCCTCCATTCCTGCCCTGCAATGACCCCATTTAGCCGAGCGAATCGCTCAGCTAAAATGTCTGTGTAAGTCTGCGTGGGTCTGCGGTTTATATGTCTCAAGGCCTTTATGTAATTCAATAAGCTGATCTCATGAAAAATACTTCTCTATCGAGACTTTTGTCCTCTCGGCAATGGACATACATTTTATGCATATTTCCATATCAGGTTCAAAATCAGGTAAAACACTGCCCAGAGGATATTTCGATGGGAGATAGATGGAATCAAGGAGATCAGACTCCTCTTTGCTCATATCTATGTTTATTCCACCTGCAGCAAGAGAGTTCTTAAGTTCATTAATGCTGTGTGTTCTTTCAAACTTCATTGAAAATTCTATTAACAATGCCTTAAGTAATTTTTCAATGAACTGCTGAATATTTTGTAAACAAGGGTTGAACAGACTGCTGTCCAACAATACTTTTGCAGATTGGAAATTCTCATTTGCGTATTTTAGCCAAGTTTTTGTTTCATCTCTCATAGACAACTTCTCCTTGTGCAATTTCCGACAGAAAAGAATGATCTTTTGCGCCTGGCCTGACAGGAAAAATGTCAATCGGTATCTTATCGCCAATAGATCGGGTTTTTTTCCGATATTTCATCGCAAGAGGTAAATAGGGCTCATTACTCTCTTGAAAAACAGCTACATCTAAATCTACAGGATCGTTCGAGTTAATAAATGATCCGAAGACAACAATTTTCTTAATCTTCTCATCTGAACCAAGGCACAATACCAATTCTTTCTTTAACTCATCTTTTTGTTCTTTTGTGAGTATCATAAGTGTTCACCTTATCTTTAAAATCCGGATCGTTGCACTCTTTTCAGTCACAGACACACCCCAGCATACTCTGCCGGACCTACGGGGCAGGCACGGACTGACACGGACAAATCATTTACCCTATAGACTTTATCTCTTTTCGCGAAGCGATTGAATGTTTTGTTCGGTCAAGTCGACCGAACGAAAGGTCTGTGTGCGTCTGTGTGCGTCTGTGGTTAAGTCGCTTATTTCGCTATAATTAGAATTCCTGAAGGCTACCACGAAAATATTCGATAGTTTTTTTTAGCCCCTGTTCAAGATTTATATTTGGCTGCCATTGAAGTTGTTCCCTGGCCAGGGTAATATCCGGGCGGCGCTGCAGTGGGTCATCCTGGGGAAGAGGCTCAAAAATAACCTTTGATTTGCTGTCGCATAGCTTAATAATGACC
The DNA here is from genome assembly GCA_034718555.1 of Thermodesulfobacteriota bacterium. Taxonomy (GTDB): domain Bacteria; phylum Desulfobacterota; class DSM-4660; order Desulfatiglandales; family B25-G16; genus M55B121. The sequence continues at coordinate 34,202 of JAYEMW010000359.1, read as the reverse complement.
TCCGCTAATTGCAAAATAGTGAATTCTTCAGGTCGCCCAAGGTTAACGGGACCAACAAAGCTATCCGGGCTGTTCATCATCCTGATCAGTCCCTTAGTTAAATCATCAACATAACAAAAAGAGCGTGTCTGGGATCCATCGCCAAAAACAGTTATATCCTTATTCTTCAAGGCCTGAACAATAAAGTTACTTATAACGCGGCCATCATTCGGGTGCATACGCGGGCCATACGTATTAAAAATTCTCACCACCCTGATATTTACCTTATTTTGCCGATGATAATCAAAAAAGAGGGTTTCGGCGCAGCGCTTCCCTTCGTCATAGCATGACCTGAGACCTATAGTATTAACATTGCCCCAGTAATTTTCCTTTTGCGGGTGCAATTCCGGATTGCCGTATATCTCGCTGGTAGAGGCCTGCAAAATTTTTGCCTTTACCCGTTTTGCCAACCCTAACATATTTATAGCGCCCATTACACTGGTCTTTATTGTTTTGACCGGATTGTATTGATAATGGATAGGGGATGCCGGGCAGGCCAGATTGTAAATCTCATCTACCTCAAGGAAGATGGGTTGCACTATATCATGTCTAATTAATTCAAAATTCGGTTTATTAAGCAGGTTAATTATATTTGTCTTGTTCCCAGTAAAAAAATTATCAAGGCATATGACATCATGGCCTTCATTTGTTAGCCTATCGCAAAGGTGAGAGCCTAAAAAGCCTGCGCCACCTGTCACCAATATACGTTTTTGATTATGAACCATATCTTCTCACCTATCTTTTATTGTAAACGTTCAGGGAACCTTGAACCTGCGTAATTCTATATGCGTTTACTTAAAATGTGTCAAAGGGGGCTTTCCCATGGGGAAGACATTAAAGCCTATTTTAAATAATTCCTCATGGTCTAAGATATTTCTTCCATCAAATATAAAGGCCGGCTTAACCATGGACTCATAGATCCTTTTAAAATCAAGATTTGCATATAACCCCCATTCCGTGACAACAGCGATGGCATCGCAGTTAGCCGATGCCTCATAGGGATCTTCAACATATGATATTTTCCCCTCTATTCCATCAAGGTCTTTCATGGCATTATTCAGGGCCTTTGGATCTGTAATAACTAATTCAACCTTTTCCTCTATCAATCTTTTGGATATATGTATAGCAGGACTTTCTCTCGTATCCCCAGTATTGGCCTTAAAGGCAAAACCAAAAAGACAAAGTCTTTTCCCTGCCAGAGTGTTGAACATGGCGCTCAACATTGTTAAAACAAATCGCCCCATCTGGAAGTCATTAATCTTTATTACACTCTCCCAGTAATCGGCTATCTCTTCCAGGCCATAATGCTTACAGAGATAAACAAGATTTAGTATATCCTTTTTAAAACACGATCCCCCAAAGCCAACACTTGCATTTAAAAAATTAGGCCCCAGCCGGCTGTCCGTTCCAACGGCTCGTGCAACCTCTGTAATATCGGCGCCGGACTTTTCACAAAGTGCCGTAAAGGAATTTACGGATGTTATTCTTTGTGCCAAAAAGGCGTTAGCAACAAGCTTAGAGAGTTCACTGCTCCATATATTGGAAGTGATTATACGCTCATTTGGGACCCAGTTGGCGTAAATTTCAATCAACTCATCCCTGGCCTTCAACCCTCTCTGTGTATATCTTGAGCCTATGAGAACCCTGTCGGGATATTCTAAATCTTTAATTGCTGTTCCCTCTGCAAGGAATTCCGGGTTAGAGAGTATATCAAACCGAACACCGCTGCTGTTTGAAGTAAGAATCCTTTCCATGGCCTGGGCTGTCCTTACAGGAAGGGTGCTCTTTTCAACTATTATTTTGTGCGAATTAGAGACGTCTCTTATTTGCCTGGCTGTTTTTTCCCAATATTGAAGATCAGCAGCCATCCCTGCACCTGCACCAAATTTTTTCACAGGTGTATTTACGCTAACAAATATAATCTCCGCCTCTTTTATACCCCTTTCTATATCCGGGCTGAAAAATAGATTTCTACCCCTGGCCTCCTTTACAATTTCATCTAAACCAGGTTCATATACAGGTAGATCGTCAGAGTTCCATTGGTCAATACGTTCATTGTTAATATCAACGACTGTAACCTTATATTGCGGGCATTTATAGGCAATCATGGCCATGGTTGGGCCACCTACATAACCTGCCCCAATACATAATATATTTTTCTTAAATTTCATTTGGCATTCTCCCCACACCATTTAAGTTACAATTTAAAAAAATAATTAATACAAACCTCCGTTTAAGGCTACTTTCCAAATGGGTACATGTCAATGAAAATAAGCCATCTCCATCAATAACTCAGTTCATCAAATAATCAATTTTATCCGTTATTTCTTTTGACTGCTTAGGGGCTGGAAATAGGTAGGCCATTGGAATTCACGCCCTGATTTAGGTCAGATTTAGTCCCGCCAGGCGGGATTGAACAAAACCGTAGAGCTATCAGAGCTAATTTGAGGATTTTGTGAATGAGGAGCGGGTAGAGATGATCTGAAGCAGGGATGCAAAACCGATGAGTTATACCCCGGTGAGGGCTTATGCGTCATCTAATAAGAGAACAAGCTTAAAGCCCTCTTTTCTCCAAGGCCAGGAAGAACAGGATTATGCCGATACAGAACGCTGTTATTATAAACCAGTGATATGGATAGCTTACGCCAAATATAGATGGAATAGTAATCTTTCCATATGAACCCCATTTTAGAATATTGCCTTTGAGATGATGATAAATCTCTGCGTAAAGGGCTGCACCCGCAAGCATACCGAGTAGGCCTCCCCAGAAGGCATCCGTCCTTCCCTCGCCAATAGCGCCTACCCCGGTGCCGGGACAGTAACCCAACAGGGCAAATCCAATACCAAATATTAAGGCACCAATGATGTTTGCGGCAAGGTAGGTGGGCTTTACGCTAAGCTTTAATATGCCAATATCCTTAAAGAAATAAATACCTACCATGCCTACCACTGTAGCGGTGAGCATCAGTTTTAGCATGGTAAAATCCTTCAGTCTCAACTGACCTACGATGGTATCATATCTGACGAGTTTAGCCTTTTGTATTGTAAAACCTAAAATAAACCCGGTGATTAATCCGAGTATTAGCTTTCCTGCCGGTGAAGTAATAATAGGCGCTATCATATGTTATCACCTCCCTCTGTAAAGTCTTTTGGCTGCAATAATGCCGCCTGCAAAGAAAAAAAATACAGCTACCCATCCACTTACAGCAAGTTGAAGGGTCCCGCTCAGTCCATGCCCAGTAGGGCAGCCGCCAGCCATTCTTGCCCCTATCATTAAAACAACTCCTCCTACAAAGGCCACAACCCACCGTTTAATCCTGCTTGAGCCAAAGCTTTTCTGCCACATGGGGGGAACAAATTTTAACTGAAAGCTCCCGGAAAGTCTGGCTGAGACAAAAGAGCCTATTAATATGCCCAGGACAAGCATCCATTGCCAGTCAATCTTAGGGGTCTTTGCAATAAAATAGGGCAGGTTTGCTACATGTTCAGGGGCAAAAAATCTCTCTATGATTCCGGCTGTCCTGACGAATGTAGTTGATGCCCCTAATGGTTTAACCGTTAGAAACGCAAACCAGCTTAAGAGGCCTATAATAATGCCGCTTGCATAGGGAGACCATGCCTGTTTTCTTATCCATTTCATTATCTCACCGTGATTGAATTTTATGTCATTAAAACATAATTGATATTTTAAAATCAGAGAGGGTTTTGTGATATTCATCTCACTATAAATTGTAATGAGATGAACACCGGAAACCTCCCCTCTTAAATTAATGATCGAATTACTCGGTCACAGCCCTTCCATATTGCTGGCATGCCCGCATGCCTGCATCTGTTTCAATCTTATCCTCCAGCAGATTAAATGAACCAAGATTAGTCGCATTCATATGAAAGACATTTTCCATTGTGTCCAATATGAGCTTTGGTGCATCTCCGCTGTGTGTATACGAACCAAAGGCGCCACCTGTTTTTCCTTCTAAACCGGCCTTATCTGCAAGGAACAGGAAGGTTTTCATGCTGTTTGTCATATCCCTGTGGTAGGTAGGGCAGCCAAACAAATAGGCATCATACCCTTTAATGTTATCTTCACTCTTAAGATCTCTTAATGCCTTAACCTCAACCTCGTTTCCTGCCATACGGGCCCCTTCGGCAATATATTTAGCCATTTTCTCAGTATGACCCTTTCTGCTCTCGTATCCTATCAGTACCTTTCCCATAAAACCCTCCTATCTAAATTATATTATGTTCTTTGTGTTTTTTTACTATCTCATCCGCCAATTTATCTAAAGATTTAAAATCCCCCTCCTTTGGAAATCCCTTTACAACAACCGGGTCAATAAGTTCTACCTTCATATTTGTCATCATGCCCGTCAGGTTTTCCACCATCTTGCTCCCCCAGCCATAAGATCCTATAATTGATGCAAATTTTACCTTTGGCCGCAAGGCATTGGCAAGGTAAACCGCACTCACCACATTAGGGTGCGGGCCAACCAATACGGTTGGAGATCCAACTACCAATGTTGCAGCATCTACCAGATCCATGGCTAATTTCCCAACATCAGCATTAGACAGGTTAATTAGCTTTACCGGTATATTCCTCTTTATCAGGGCGTCCACTAAATACTCGGCCATTTTTTTTGTACTTCCATGCATTGAGATGTAGGGTATAATAACAAGATTTTTTACCTCATCAGAAGACCATTCCTTGTAGGCATTAATAATAAACTCCGGATTATTATATGCCGGGCCATGGCTTGGCGCTATAATGTCTATATCAAGATCCTTGATTTTCTCTAAATCCTTTTTAATATTTGACCTGAACGGCATCATTATCTCTGCATAATACCTTTTTATAGGCTCATACGCGGAAACCTCGTCTTCAAAAAACAGATCGCTGGTAGCTATATGAGAACCAAAACAATCACATGAAAACAGCGCCCTGTCTTCCTCTATATATGTAAACATAGTCTCAGGCCAGTGAACCCATGGGGCATGAATGAACTTAAGGCTTTTATCTCCCAACGAAATAGTCTCACCGTCTTTTACTGTAATGATTTTTTCCTCAGGGATCAAAAGTAATTCCTTAAGCAAATTTTTACATTTCGGTGTAGCCACAACTCTTGCATCGGGATAAATTTCCATTATCCGGGGCACAGTGCCTGAATGGTCCTGTTCAGCATGGTTTACAATAATATAATCTATGTTTTTTACCTGCAGTTCATTCAGGTTATTTATTAAAACATCACTCATGTTTGGGTCCACAGCATCTATTAACGCTGTTTTTTCGCTTCCTTTAACTAAGTATGAATTGTAGCTTGTCCCATCAGGCAGAGGTATTAGTTCATCAAACATCCTTCTATCCCAGTCAATAGCTCCAACTGAGTATATATTTGCTTTTAATTCCCTTGGAAAATCCATTGTCCTTCTCCTTTATAAAAGTGTTTTATCTATACTTTGATGGTCCCGTAAAAAGTCCTTTCATTCCCTCATGATACCCGTTTTGAGATTCATAAAATACTTCCCTTGCTTTAAATAGCTAAGAGCCCTCTGAGTCTTGGGATGGAGGCGTATATACCCTTGACTCCAGTTCCCTGTCAATCATAAACAATCCGTTTCCACCTTCTCCAACAAGTTTCAGCTTTGAGATAATATCATTGTCATTGCCCTCTTCCTCTATCTGTTCAGTGACAAACCACTGCAGAAAGATATTGGTCGCATGATCCTTTTCCTCTATGGCGAGATCAACAAGATCATTGATGCTTTTTGTGATAAATTTTTCATGTTCTAATGTCTTCTCAAACATGTCAAGGGCTGAATCAAACTCTGTTGCTGGTTGCTCAATCGCCATAAGCTTAACCTGTTCTCCCTGCCCGTCTATATAGTTATAAATCTTCATGGCATGCTCCATTTCCTCATTATACTGGACCATAAACCAGTTTGCAAAACCCTTTAATCCAATAAAACTGCTATAGGCAGACATTGAGAGATAAAGATAAGCCGAATATATCTCCTTATTGATTTGCCCATTTAATGCCTCTGTCATTTTTTTATTCAACATTTCTATCTCCTTAAATTTTTTGTAAGCGTTCACAGGTTAAAAGGTTTCCCGCTGAAAGCGGGATTCAGGGCTGTCTTACCCTTTGATGCTTGCTTTGCCTTCCTGTGCGATGCATGCAGACAAGCCTTTAAGTAGGCAATATATAATGAAGACAAGAAGTACGTCACGGATGCGGATGGGTTAAGTACAACATCCTGAAATTAAGCCTCTTAGGTTCCCAAGTTTAACGTTCCGGCTTATGGATTCTGTCCTGAGCTATTCAACCTTTGAACCTTTATCCGCCGTTTTTGTGGCGGGCAGAATGCTGAACCTGTGAACGGTTACCTATTTTTTACCTTAATAACAGCAGCTTAAAAAAAACCCTCCTGCCCCTTTTTATTAAGCTTTCACGGTTATACCTTCCACAGACCATGCAGACTGCAGTACTCCCTAACTGAAATATCCTGTGCATCAACATTAAATGTAGCCTCCGGGACATCTCCAGGCTTCAAAAACTGCCTGTATGCCTTCCCATCTGCAATAATCTCAATCCATTCAATATAGTGTTTCTCTTCCATGGGGTGCAAAACGCTGCCTACAGTTACCTTAATTCCTCCGGAAACTTTCTCTACCACAGGCACATGTTTTTCCTTTGCCGCATCCACTGTATTTTCAGCATAAAGCTTCATAGGCTCTCCACAACATACAAGCTCACCCTTGCCCTCATGAAGCATCTCTACAATATTCCCGCAAATTTCACACTTATAAATCTGAAGTTTTTCTGTCATTTTTTTCTCCTTTTATCTTTTAAAGGATTTCCGGGTAAATGTCTTAGACCGGAAATCCAAGAGTTTATAATAAAGCGCTATGGTTTCCAGACCTTCCACACCTTTCCGACCAGATCCGGGCCTGGTTTCAGGACTGGTTTGCCTGGCTGCCAGCCTGAGGGACATACCTCTTTTGCCCCTGTTTTTCGAACATGCTGAAATGCCTGCACCTGCCTGATTAACTCTTCCACGCTTCTTCCAACGGGCGGCGTTAAAATCTCCATAGCCTGGACAACACCATCCGGGTCTATTAGGAAACGTCCTCGAATATCAACACCAGAGTCCTCATCATAGACTCCGTAAACCTCTCCTACCTTTCCTCCTCCATCAGATAACATAGGATAAGGAACTCCTCCATCAACCATCTTGGATAGCTCTTCTTCCTGCCAAATCTTGTGGACAAACACACTGTCCACACTCATAGACATGACCTCAACTCCCAAATTTTTAATCTCATTGTATCTGGCGGCAACTGCCGTCAATTCCGTCGGTCAAACGAATGTAAAATCCCCTGGATAGAAGCAAAGCACTACCCATTTTCCGAGATAATCAGAAAGCTTAATATCCTTAAATTCCCCCTCATAAAAAGCCGGCGACTGAAAGTCCGGTGCCTTTTTTCCTACTTTAACGGTCATCATTTTTATCTCCTCTTTCTCTAAAGATTTATCTTCTCCACCCTCAAACAATGGCGGAGAGCCTACAGGTCCTCCAGTAGGTTTTGCACAACCTACATTTTCCTCCTCAGACACAATCTTCACCTCCCTTCTGTTAATTTTTTATTTAATAAGGTTAAATCCTTAATCAGAAGTTGTTTTATCTGGATTTAATTTAATGTTTAAACACTTAGGGCTCACTCAAAAATAACTTCATATTTCAGGCGCTGATACATACAGCCTGACTGCGTTGTGAAAACTCGGAATATGACTAATATTCCTGCGTTTCCACGCCTTGTCAGACGGGCGCCTCAACACCTGAAATTGCAAACTTATTTTTTCGTGAACACTTATCATTGTCAATTGGTGAAAAATTGTTTTTATTAGGATTAGTAATTATTATCAATAGTAGATATTCTATCTTATTTTGTCAAGCATTTTTGGCCATCATTATTCTTTCCTCAATAGCTAAATTATTCCAAAGTTTTCATTGACAATCTCGTAAAAAGTCTCGGAATCGTCATGCCGGACTTAATCCGGCATCCAGAGTTATTGAACTTACTGGATTCCGGCTTTCGCCGGAATGACGGAAAAGAGAATTCTTCGACTTTTTGTGAGTCCATCATTTTTAGTAACGGTATACAAAAAATAATATAATGGTTCAAGTAATTATTGGGAATAATTAGATGGGTATCATTAATATCAGAGATTCAGGTGCAACTTTAATAGAATCGTTGAGATGTTTTTCAAGGGCAGCGGATGGTAAAAATTTATCCTGAACGATGAACCGTGAACGGTGAGCAGTTACGAATTATTTTTCATCTCCTGACTCGTTTGTATTAATTCCAAAAGGTTTATATAGGCTGCAGTAGCCTGTAAAAACAGTAATAAGCAATATTAATCCGAGGATTATACCTACAGCGCCTAAAATATCTTTCATAAAAATACCTATTAAGAAAAAAATTATTCCCAAAATCAGTCTAATAATTCTGTCCTTTTTTCCAATATTTTTCTTCATGTCTATGCCTCCCCTTGCAATTTTAAGCAGATATTTATTTAAACCAGACCTCGTCATTCACATTATACAAATGACTGTAGACCTATATATCCCACGGGATTGCAAATTAATTGGACATCAGTTCGGTCTGGGTTCAGGGTTTCCCGCTGAAAGCGGGATTCAAAGTTCAGGGTTAACCGCTTTGCACTTTTTCCCTTAACCATTGACTTCATTGGGTTAATACCACGAGAGCTCAACCTCTGAACCGTGAACCTTTTAATCCCGCCAAGGCGGGATTAAAAACAGAGGTTTGTGTCCAAAATATTACTCCATTATACGCTATAAATGACGAGGTCTGTATCTAATCATTTTCCTCAATTTCCCACTCTTCAAATTTCAGCCGTTTTAACCTCCTCTTCTTTAGATATCCAAGTATAAAAAGCATGGTCACTAAAAACCAAAGGGTTGTAGTGCTGGTAAATATTGGAATCCAACTAAATCTTAGTTTAAGATAATTTTTCCAGTTCCCTTCAAAATCCTCCCATTTGATACCATAAACCCCGAGTAGGGCGCTCTTTAGGTCGCTTCCTCCGCTATACGCCTTAATAAACCGGTGAAAATCATCTTTGCCGTATTTGCTAATAAGAAAAGAAATCAGATAAAAGCTTTCTGAATAAGCCAGCGCAGCCCTTTCTGCCTCTCTTGGAAAATTATGGGTGATGCTGGAAAGGGGGATAAGAGTATTTGTTAGAACTGCCCTGGTCATAACAGAAACTCTGGAAAAATTCCATTCCCTTGATATGTACATTGCCAGCCCTTCATGGAGCCATCGAGGAACCTTTTTCCTCCCTTTAAATGTCCTGCCCAGGATTATGTGAGTAAGTTCGTGCTTGAATACCTTTGCAATATCTATATGCCCTTTTTTTTGGGCCCTTGGGGACTTAATGATTATTAAACTCAGATCAGGATAGGCAACACCCACTGACCATATTGGTATTCCCGCAGCCGGTTGAATTTTTTTATATTCCCTGAAAGATGGAGCAATATAGACCCTGATCCTTTCCTTAATATAAATGCCGAGGTCCTCCTCAACTTCCTCCCTGAAACTCTCGCCTTTATTAATCAAGGACTTCGCTAATCTTCCATCCTCCATGGTATAATGAAATATAAAGTGAGATGTCCTAATTTCCTCATAGCCATATGCACTACTCACTAAAAAGATAAAAGGCCATATTATTATAATAAACCAATACATTTTCGTATCCGTTCACGGGTTCAGCGTTCTGCCCGCCACAAAAACGGCGGATAAAGGTTCAAAGGTTCAATAGTTAAAAACAGAGTCCATGAGCCTGAACGTTAAACTTTGGAACCCAAGATGCTTAATTCAAGGATGTTGTACTTAACTAACCCTGCCTCGTCCGGAGATGTACTTCTTGCCTTCATATGTTACCTACTTAAAGGCCTGCTTGCATGCACTGCACAGGCAGGAATGCAACCCTGAGCCCTGAGCCCGGACCGAACTGATGTCCAATTAATTTGCAATCCCGCGTGATATAAAGATCTTTAGTCGTTTGTATAATAAGAATGACGAGGTCTGTATAAAGTTAAAATTCTCCTATTTTTTCTCCAAAATTATAACATCGACCTTTCCTTCTAAGTCATTTTTAAACTTGACGGCATCATTTTTATCCCCAACTATTGCTCCATAGTGCATGGGGATAGCGATTTTAGGATTAATGGCAAGTGCGGCTTGAACGGCCTGATCAGCCGTCATTACATAGGTCCCGGAGACAGGAAGCAGCGCTATATCCACGGTAAAATCATTCATCTCAGAGATAAAATCAGTGTCACCTGCATGATAGAGCTTTACCCCTCCTACATCTACAATGAACCCCAACCAGGCGTTTTTCTTTGGATGAAAATCTTTGTCCGTATTATATGAGGGAACGGCCTTGATATGTAAACCTCCTATATCAAGTGTTTCACCTGGGTTGATAACCCGTACATCACCGGATAGTTTTTTGGCTGAGTTCTTCTCTGTGACAATTACTGTATCAGGTGCCTGAATCTTTGCCACATCATCCGGAGAACAATGATCAAAGTGATCATGGGTAATCAGTATAAGGTCTGCCTTAGGCCCTGATGAAATCTCATAAGGATCAAAGTAAATCGTCTTTTCAGAATCAATCCTGAAGCAATCATGCCCCAGCCACACTATCTTTTTTACTAAATCTTCAACCATAATATCACCTCCATTAAATTTCCCAGTATAATTGATGGACTCGTAAAAAGTCGAAAGACTCTCTTTTCCGTCATTCCGTCCCGGATCGGGGTCCGGGATGACGATTTCGAGACTTTTTGCGAGATTGTCAAACTTGATGAATTCGTAAAAAGTCGTCACCCCGGCGAAAGCCGGGGTCCAGATGATCTGTAACTCCTTGAAAAGACTGGATTCCGGCTTTCGCCGGAATGACGGAAAAAGGTATTTTTCGACTTTTTACGAAGCCGTCAAACTTGATTGCCAAAAATCTTGCGAGTCTCCAACGATTAAATACAAAGCTAAAATCCTCAAAGGCCATTTACTACATTTACAGGCCTCCCTTCCATAAATGCCTTGATATTTTTCGCAGTCAAAATCATTAATTTCTTACGGGCAGCCATAGTGGCCCAAGCAATATGGGGGGTAATCAGGCAATTGCGGGCGTTCAACAGGGGATTGTCCTTCTGTATGGGTTCAATGGATGAAACGTCTAAGGCTGCCCCTGCAATTTTCCCATCATTTAATGCTCCAACTAAATCACCCTCGTTGACCAATCCACCGCGAGCTGCATTTATAAAAAATGCGTCTTTTTTCATGAGGTTGATTAAACCATGGTTTACAAACCCTGCGTTTTCATTGGTCTGAGCACAATGCAGGCTAATGATATCCGCCTTTGCAAATAGATCCTCCTTAGATTTCCAATGAAACTGTTTGTAGGCAGGCAGATCAGTTTGTTGAGGGTCATAGGCCATCACCTCCATGCCAAAGGCATGGGCCAGCTCCCCAACACGGCGACCTATCCTCCCAAATCCTACTATGCCCATTTTTTTTCCTGTTAAAAGCATCTGAGGAGTCTTCCAGAAACACCAATCTTTTGATTTAGACCAATCGCCTGCTTTCACTGCATCACTATGAATGCCAACATGATGGCAGAGCTCCAACAGCAAAGCAAAAGCAAACTGGGCCACGGAATCTGTGCCATATTCCGGAACATTGGAGACAGGGATACCTCGCTTACGGGCTGTTAGAGTGTCTACAATATTATAACCGGTTGCTGTTACTGATATAAAGCTAAGCCTTTGCAATTGCTCCAAGGTTTCAGTAAAGAGTGGAACTTTGTTGGTAATTATAATATCTGCGCCAAGAGCCCTCTCTAAAATCTGATGAGGGTCTGTGCGATCGTATGTTATCAGGTTGCCAAGTTTCTCAACCTCATCCCAGGGGTTATCGCCAGGATTTAGTGTATATCCATCTAAAACAATAATATTCATTTTCCATCGTATCCTTAAAATAATATCTTCAAGTCCTGTTAAGAAATTATGGTTCCTTCCCGTTTCAAATGGGTAAATTTCTCTCTCTTGATGGAAGTCTCTCTCTTTCTTTCCCCTCCCTTGATGGGAGGGGATTAAGGGGAGGGTGAGAGTGTGACAAACAGTTTATCCGTACCGCCTCTAAAACACCTTGAGTATCGGTTAACACTTCATTATTCCAAAATCTGAGAACTTTGAATCCCTGACTTCTAAGCCATTCATCTCTTTCCGTATCTTTCTTTGTTTCTACCGAGTGTTGCCCTCCATCGACTTCAATGATTATTTTCTTTTCAAAACAAACAAAATCAACAATATATCTTCCGATTGGCTGTTGCCTTCTGAATTTCAGCCCTTCCATTTGTTTAGCTCTCAAACATCTCCACAATAACATCTCTACATCTGTTCATCTCTTTCTGAGAGCTTTAGCTGTTTTTATTAGGAATTGAGCCATCTTTTAATTCCCCTCCCCCTTGCCCCCTCCCACAAGGGGAGGGGGATAACTTACCCACTCATTTTGGGAAAGAGCTCAAATCATGTAATACATTTTACCTCTCTGCTACCTGGCACTGTATACCACTGGAAATCAATTCAGAGCGCTGTTCAATGGCGCCCTCTTCAGTAAAAAAAGCGCCTATATAAAGAAGTCTTTGTTTATTTTTGTTAATTACATATGGTGAGTAACCTAATTTTGTAAATTTTTCCTTTTGTTCTTTTATTTCTTTATCAGATGAATATCTCCCCACAAGGACGGCATATTTAGTCCTTTTAGCCCTTGCGCCTGCAATATGCTTTGTTTTTATAAATAACTCTGCGCTTTTGCCATCCTTAAAAAACCCTGTAAACACCCTGTACCAGATACCCCTATCACCAAGATCAACCTTCACCCAATATGGCAATAAACCTTTCTTTTTATAAATTCCAATTCCCTTCTTTGCATTTTCAAAAGTTCGAAAAGTAGAAATCAATACAGAATATGGGTAGGTTGAAACCTGTTGATTTATTTCAGGTTTCCTCTTAGTGTTGTCTTTCTCTTCTGAAAATGCCTCAGCAGGGACATTCTTTTTATTTTCATTGGAATCTTCTGACTTTAAAAGAACAGTGTCTATTTTTTTTTCAGTCTCATGTTCAGGTTCATTATTCTTTTTTCTCTCCTCATAAGAATCATGATTAAAGGAAGGTTTTTCCCTATCTTCAGATTTTTCCATTTTTAAGGGTTTATCATGCAACCATTTTTCTTCGAGTTCCTTTCTCGCCTCTATGTCGGCATTCAATAAAACATCATTTTTTTTAATTACCTTTGGATGATCTATAAATTTACCTAAATCTACTGCCCCTAACAAAACTATTATGAAAAATAATAGGATTATTGAAGAAACAGTTATTATTTTCCCCTTCCTCTCCATAAACAGTCATTCCTTTTTGTCTTAAGAATTATATTATCTTTCCCTACCGGTTAAAAAAAACACAGAGGCAATTATGGCACCTATAACGCCTAAAGGCCAAAATTCGCTTGAACCTATATGATTGCTGCCTGCCATGTCAATAGTAAACCCCAGTAATGGCGCAATGATCATTGTTGAGAGACTCTTTGCCTGGGATTCGATTGAGAGTATTGTCGCTCCCATAGATTCCTGGGAATGTTCACCGAAACGGCTTATCAAAAGAGGCCTCCAGATATTTTGAATTATATACATCAAGACAAATCCGGCTATCATTATCCAGTAGATATTGTAATACATGGCAGGCAGAAGAACAAGGAATATAAAAAGACTAATACCCCATATGAGCCAGGCTGCATTGTCCTCCTTACCTGCCATGCCTGCAAAACGGTAAGCACTGCGACTGGCCATGGCAGATAAAATAAAGAGTATAAAAAAAATCGGGCCTATAAGAAATACAGACTTTTGTTCCACTGTCAGGTGAACATTTGCAAACAAGGCTGCAGTCAATGGAAGGGAGGCTGTCTTCAGAATGGGTTGCAGATAATCCTTCGATGCCTTAAAAAAACCCTCAAAACCCATTGACTCTAATATAAGTCTTCTCAAATTAGGTTGCTTTATTGAAATCATCAATGCATTTTTTAGATACTTTATAATCCCCTTCATACTATTAGTAGTATCATTATTATCGTCGAGCTCTTTTGGGTACCCAAGCAAATTCACAATATTAAAGAGGTATGGAATGATAGCCAGGAAAAAAACATATATAAAGTTGCTTGTTAAAAACACAAATACACTGGCTATAATAACAGAAACTGCCGACCCAATCTTGCTCCAGGAACGAGTATACCCATAGACCCTTGTCCTCTCTTCAGCACGCCCCTGTATACGGAGCCATGTAAATATCATTGCCTTGTGGGTGCCGGTTCGAAAAGCATCTCCCATGGCAAAACATATCATTGCAATAAATAAAAAGGGTACCAAAATGCACTCTGAGACCTTGCCCTCTATCGCTAACACGCCGGATATTCCAAAAACAGCAAAGCTCAAGATATAGCTCACAAAACTAAAAATCATGGACCTTCGACGTCCATAAATATCTGCAATTGCCCCTGTAGGAATCTCCATTAGGGTAATCATAATCTCTCTGAAGGCTATAAGTGCGCCTATCATGAAATATGACAGTCTCATCTGCCTGAATGCAAGTATTAGAAAGTAATCATAATACTGCTGGTTTTTTAGAAAGCCATACAGGCTGAATCTTCTTAGCATTTTATCTCTGCAATCTTTTTTAATTATTTGAATATATGATATTAAGACTATGGATACATTAACACATTATCGCTTGTAAAAGAATTGGATTTTATCTAAGAAATTAATGTATCCTTAATAATCTATCAAACCAAATCTGACAGGATCTAACTATGATAAGCAGGGATTCTCATTTAATAAAAAACAGGGGCGTCACCCTGGCCTTGACATGTCTAAACGGCATTGGTGCACAAAGGGCCAGGTTGTTTGCACAGAAAAATATTAATACTGTTCTCGATCTTTTATTTTTTATACCCATACGGTACGAAGACCGCACACAAATATTTCCAATCAATCGTTGCAAAGAGAATATACCCACTCTTGTCAAAGGAAATGTCGTTTTTGGAAAGGAGGAAAGATTTTATCCAAGCCGTAAAAGGTTGTTCAAGATAGTGATACAGGATGGGAAAGGTACCCTTGAACTTTTATGGTTTCATTATAAAAAACAGCAGCTCAACAGATTTGCCACGCCTAATCAGGAACTCCTCGTATATGGAGAAATCAAAATAAACAAAAACCAGATGCAGATAATCCACCCGGAGGTTTTCATCTTAAAGGGTAATGGTGTTGAAGACACTCTTGGTTTTTATCCTGTTTATTCCTCTATAAAGGGCGTTACCGCAAATATGGTTAGAAAAACCGTTAAAAATGCATTAAAAGATTACCTTGGTTATCTTACAGACCCTATACCTGAAAAAATCACCAAGGGACTCTCATTTCCTAAACTTTCCAGCGCTGTAAGATACGTTCATTTGCCACCTAAGAAATCATCTATTGAAAAATTAAACCAATCAGATACACCTTTCCACAAGAGACTTCTTTTTGACCGTTTTTTCCTCATCATGTTAACCATTGCATACAGAGCAAAACTCAGGGAAGGCAAAAGGGGCAAGGTATACTCAATTCCGTCCCGTCTTATGGAAAGTATAAAAGACTTTTTTCCATTTACCTTAACGTCCCATCAGATTAAGGCAGTTCAAGACATTCTCAGAGACGTTGCAAGTGGAAAACCTATGAATCGTTTACTTATGGGCGATGTTGGGTGCGGAAAAACCGTAATAGCTGCAATAGCCGCCTTTCTTACAGCCCAAAATAAAATGCAGGCAGCAATAATGGCGCCTACACAATTTCTTGCGAGGCAACATATGGAATATTTTTCCGGCCTCTCCAGAAAAACCGGGCTCTACCCTGTTCTTTTGACTGGAAGATTGAAAACAGCCGAGCACAGGGATATATACGATAACATTAAAAAAGGTGTATATAACCTTATTATTGGAACCCAGTCCTTGATTCAGGAACACCTTACATTCGATAAATTAGGCCTAATTGTAATAGATGAACAGCATAAGTTCGGTGTAAGAGAGCGTGCCTTAATGGAACAGAAAGGGGAAAACCCGCACCTCCTTGTCATGACTGCCACGCCTATACCAAGGACCCTCGCTATCACAGCTTATGGAGACATGGAAGTATCCACAATAAAGGAGTACCCTGAGAAGCATATTCCAGTTACTACTTATATCGTAAGGCAAAAACAAAAGAGAAGGGTATATGAAACATTAAAACAGAAGATATCTTCCGGGCAGCAGGGATTTGTTGTATGTCCTGTGATTGAAGGGTCGGAAGAATTAGATCTGAAAAACGCTATTGAAGTAACAGAGAAATTGAGAAAAATATCTCCATTTCGTATCGGATTAGTCCACGGACGTATACCACCCAATGAAAGAATAAAAATAATGGATGATTTCCGAAATGGTTCAATTGATATACTTGTAGGGACAACAGTGCTGGAGGTAGGTATTCATGTGCCAAATGCCACAGTTATGATAATCGAACAACCTGAACGCTTTGGCTTAGCACAGCTTCACCAGTTGAGGGGTCGAGTCGGCAGAGGCCGTGAAAACGGCATTTGTCTTTTAATGGTATCTGATAGTCTGTCTGAAAGCACTATATCAAGGCTTAAGGTCTTAGTTGGAACAGTGGATGGATTTAAGATTGCCGAGAAAGATTTCGAGCTAAGGGGACAGGGGGAAATTACAGGGATAAGACAATCAGGCATAGGAGAGTTAGATTTTAATGAAATAGCAAGAGAGCCGGGTTTACTATCAGATGCAAAGAGAGAGGCTCAAAATCTTATTAATTCAGACCCTCATTTACTACACCCTGAACACCAAAACCTGAAAAAATTGGTTGAATCAGTTTTAAATGGACCAACAGATCTTTAATGTTGACGAACCTGCTCATCAATTGGCGCATTCAAAACCTTGAAAAGAGGCACAAAAAGATAGGCATTTGCTAAAAAACGACCAACTAAAAGGGAAATTGCTGCTGCTGCAGCGCCAACCATCCCCAACGAATCCACTGTTATGGTAAGAAGGGCAATGATTCCGGCTACCTCAATCGCGGTTCCGATAGTAATCTGTCCTGTCTTCCTGCGCTGGACTAATACAGATCTTTGAAAGGAAAGTAAAACCATGAGCCCTGGCAGGGGCGTCATTATTTTGGTTGGCCAATCTACAAATTGGGTCAGCTCAAGGGTCAACCCTGAAATGTTTCGAAACCATACAGAGGATAGGGGTGTGAATGCCAGGAGTGCCAACCCTGCTGTCACGCCAAGACCGAGAATAATTGCAAATCTCTTCAATGCCTCATACCCCTCATTGTTCTCTCCGAGAAGGGCAATTCCCACTTCTTGAAACGACAATCCCATAGATCTAAAAATAAATACAAGGGAATTGATTACTGGAAACACGGCCAAGGATTCTAAGGCCATAAAGCTATGCCCCAGGAAAAAGATTACCATCGGATAAACTCCAAGGGCCAAGATAGAAGTCATGGCCAAAGGGTAATAAAACTTTGTGATAGATCTGTATCCCCAGGGTTTAATCTTTGAATTCTTATTTTCCTTGGATAAAAGCTGAATAACCGGTGCACGGGCCATTAACTTACTGGCACCAGCCTCCGCACAAACACCTATTGATAACGCCAGTGCTCCAACAGATGCGCCTGCCATTTCAAAAAACCCATAGCAGATTAATCCGGTTAACCCCATGGCAGACAAACGAACAACAGTTCCATATGCCACCCTTCGTGTCAGATTGCTCCGTATAAGAATGCCTTGGAAAAATCGTCTATACCCAATGGCAGCAGGCCATGGAATAAGGAGGATGCATGCATGGTGGGCCAGATAGGCAACACCCTCTGGGAGTCTTATTATACTTTTGGCAACAAAATTAAAAACCGGCGGGATCAGTAAAACAACCATAAAAACAGTAATTATCGCATTTAACCCATATGTAAAATTCCTTAGTTTCAAAAAGGAATCCCTGTCCTCTACTATGGCAGTTGATGCACTCATGATCATGATAATCGGTGACTCCACCAAGATGGCAATAGCAAAGGCAACACCATAGGCAGCCAGATTGTGCTTGGGATCCGCTAACCTTGCTATGATTATAGCGAGAAAAGGCCCTTCCAGAGCCATCATTATCCAGGTTGCTGCCAGTGGTATCCAAAAAATAAAAATTTTTCTTACGGTTAAAGGACTATTTTTCATTAAGAGGAAGCTAATGCTGAAGTTGGGAGAGTTCAAGAAGCCTCTGATAAAAATAGAAAATTGATATTCTCGTAAAAAATTCTTGTTATCTCTTTTTTTATCGCCCCCAGTGGTGAATGATTATACCCCGGAAGGCTATAAATTGCGGTTTTTTCGGTGAGCAATGAGCATCAAGAGCAAGGCGTGAAGGCTCGTAATAGCTTGAGCTATTGCGAGCCTGAACAACGCAGCTATTGATGCTCAGGGCCATTGAAAAATCGCAATTTGTGGTCTTTGGGGGTATAAACTCCCTTTATTGCAGCTTTAAGCGCAGCTCTTGATAGAAGACGTGTGGAATCAAGTGTAGGAAGAGGACAATCATTTGGATCGACAAGTAGAGGAATCTCAGTGCATCCAAGAACAACTGCATCACATCCACGTCCCTTTAATTCTTGAATCACTTCATTGAAATAGCACCTTGATTCTTCCAAAAATATTCCATTGACAAGTTCCTTGAAAATAATTGTGTCTATTTTCTCCCGGGCATCTTCATCAGGGATTTTACAGGAAACCCCCATTTTTTCCAGAAATTCAGGATACACTGGCCCTGTCATTAGATACTTGGTTCCTGTGATTGCAAGCTTCTTGAATCCACGAGATTTAGCCTCCTGGCCGACTGCATCGGCAATGTGAAGCCAGGGAATAGGGGATCTTGAAGTTACTAAGTCAAATGCCTGATGGATTGTATTGTCTGGACAGACGGCTATGTCAGCCCCAATATCTGCGAGTTTGGAGACAGAGGACAACATCAAATCAGCAACCTCCTCCCAATTTCCAGAACGAATGTGAATCATATATTCACCCAGGGGGTGTGTATGCATGGATATCTCAGGATGCATGTGCTCCCCCATTTGTGAGGGAGCTTCACTGCATATGGTTCGATAACAAAGAGCAGCGCCTTCAGCACTGCAGGCAACTATTCCTATATGTTTTGTCATATTTCTTCCTTTCATTAATTCTAAGGGTTCACGAAGAAATAAGTTCGCAATTTCAGGCATTGAGGCGCCCGCCTAACAAGACATGGAAACGCAGGAATATCAGACATATTCCGAGTTTTCACAACGCAGTTAGGCGGGATGCATCGACGTCTGAAATGTAAAGTTATTTTTGAGTGAGCTCTTAGCTTGACTTTATAAACAAATGTAATTACAATAATTACAAAATAATTTTATGAAATTTAAGGATCAATACCCATGGAAAAACAAATACGTACAAGGGATATTAAGCTGGTCCCTATTGGGAATTCAAAAGGAGTTCGCATACCCAAGTCACTCCTTCAAAAATATGGCCTTAATAATTCCCTTTTGCTTGAAGAAACAGACAGAGGACTGCTTCTTATGAAGAAAGAAGGCAGCAAACTTTCTTGGGAAGATACATATAAAGCCATGGCTAATGAAAAAAAAGATTGGGACGATTTTGACACAACGCTTCTTGACGGACTGGAGGATGAAGACTTTGGATATTAAAAGGTACGAAATACACTATGCTGACCTAAATCCCACGATAGGAAGCGAAATAAAAAAAGTACGTCCTGTTGTCATAATTAGCCAAGATGAAATGAATAAATATTTAGAAACCGTTGTCGTATGTCTCTTAACCTCAAAGTTGCACCCACAATGGGGGACCCGCCTCCAGATTAAATGCGCGAATAAAAAAACCGAAATAGCCGTTGACCAAATAAGCACTATTAGCAAACAAAGATTGAAAAAGAAAATTGATAAATTATCAAAAATCAAAGCCGCTCAATTACGCAAGCTCATAACTGATATGTACGGCGAATAGCCTTTAATTTTATATGATTTACAACCAATAACCTCACATTTGTTTTACATTCAGACCTCGTCACTCAAATTATACAAATAACCCAACCCCTGGGCTGAAAATAGAGATTTGTGTGCGGAATATTGCATCATGATACTCTATAGATTACGATGTCTTAAAATCATTATATACCAACATTTTCTCCGCACATAGCTCTGCCTTTTCAGTTACCGATTTATTTTTCTGATTCTGAACTTATCATTTTGAAACACACAGAAACAGTTTTTTATCCGATCCGAATAATTCTTCATAATGTGTTTTACGACCTGCAATATCTCGGATCCGATTGCATCTTCCAGCCTCAGCAGCAAAACTCCGCTATGTTTCATTGAGGAATGATAAACCAACTCTCCAAAATCTTTGTCCATTGTGATAACTATACGATTTTCTGAAACGGCAGTGTGTATAATTTCCTCATCTTCCATACGAGGATCAATATCTCTCACGGCTTTTGTATCATAACCCTCTTCCCGCAG
Source organism: Thermodesulfobacteriota bacterium (assembly GCA_034718555.1). GTDB lineage: Bacteria > Desulfobacterota > DSM-4660 > Desulfatiglandales > B25-G16 > M55B121. The sequence continues at coordinate 13,443 of JAYEMW010000359.1, read as the reverse complement.
GTATTTTTCGATTCCTTTGCCCACGCCGACATCAACGATGAATCTCAGTTTAGATGAATTCATGCAGACACTCCAACGGGAAACACCTGTTCTTCTTCGACCAGTCCGGTCGCATATGCGAACACCGCCTGAAAATCCTCTTTCTCAAGTTCCGGATACTCTTCAAGCAGTTCCTGCTCCGACACACCGCCCGAAAGCGCCCGGAGTATCTGTTCCACAGTGATTCGCATACCCCGGATAGTCGGCTTACCGAGCATTATTTTGGGATTGACCGTAATCCTTGAAAGCAAATTATCTATGTTCAACATGAATAGTTCCTCCTCCCTTTCGTTATGTAAACTATTTTTATATGATTACCTACGAGACCTAAAATATTTTCCTCTCTGAATTCTTAAAAAACCTGAGATACTTCCCTATTTCTTCTCAATGTACTTGTTGCTTACACGGTCTCATTTTTATATCCAAGGCAATTTATAAATCCCCCACCTACTATACAAGCTAAACCTATTCCATAAGCTATTATTACAGGCTCATCAAAAAAGGCTATTAAATAAATAGCAGACAAAACAGGTGTAATAAAGACAAATGGAGCCAGATACGATGCTTCTGCAGACTTTAGGGCTATTATCCAAAATACATAAGAAATTCCGTTTACAAGAGTCCCGTTTAATATGACAGGCGCCATTTCAGTAGCTGACGGAAATGCAAACTCCGAAAAATGGAGCATAGAAAGCAACGAGGCGATGCATACAGATAAAAAGTATATGCTCGTAACCCCTAAAGGCTCAAATTTAACATTCTTACTTAATACAGAAAACAGGGCAAAACAAGCAGCACCGGAAGCGACAAGGGCAATTACGGCAAAATTATCTATATCAATGTTTTGGAATTTGCCTTTAGTTAACACTGTAATTACGCCAATGAAACCAAGGAATATGGCAATAGCTTTTCTGTAGGTTAACCGTTCTTTTAATATAAATATTGAGAAAATGACCATTATTATTGGCCACGTATACTGGACAACCAAAACCTCCATGCCGGTTGCCTGAGCGTAGCCTAAATAAAGAAATAAATAATAAATATAGGTACCAAGCAAACCAAGGGATATTAGGTAGCCCCAGTCTTTAATGGTGTATTTTTTTATTTCACTTAGTGTCTTCATAAATGCTGCAACGCTAATCAATACTATAAACGACACCAAGCTCGACCAGAATAAAAACTGATGATTGTCTAAGTTAGTCTGCCCTGTTTTTGCAACTACCGGTATAAGGGCCCACAAAGCCACGCAAATAAAAACATACACCGTACCCTTTATTCTTCCACTCATGATTTCAAGCTTACTTTTTTAGTTCAATGTTAAATTATAAGTAACTGGTGATTAGGCTGAAGACTAAAGACTGTTAGGGAAAACGGGGATACGGCTCGTTTTGAAACCATGCTTAGTGCGAGAATCTGCTCTTTTTGCACCAAAGTGCGTCAATCGTGCTTTTTGGACCCCTTCAGCCTTCAGTCTAAACTCCTTCAGCCTGACTACGTGAGTAGTCACAATTATAAAGACTATGTTTTATATGGTGAGTTATGGAAAAAAGCATATGAGTAGAATATCCAAGGGTTTTATGCTATCTTAAATCCGCAGGTTGGTCCCTTTAGTTGGATTTGCTTCTTGCTGGGAATTCCACCTACAAACTGACCTAAATAATGACCTAAGAAGATGTATCCTCTATATCTCTTGCTTTAGTAATGCCTGACACATTTTCAATGGCTGTCATCCATTGCTTTGGGAATGGAACGCGAAAGGCTGTTGAATCAGCCCCTCCAGAGGAATTAACAAAATCAATTTTTAAAACGTACTGATACAAATCTTTTCCCTTATGCATTTTTGTTGCATAAATATCTTTTATGCCTTCTTTCGGAATTTTAAACTCTTTCCCTAAAAATCTCGTCCTGAAAAGAAGGCCGTATTTTAACAAAATCAATGCCCCTGTCTGTTTTACGATTCTTCCAGGAACAGACTCGCATCCATAATATGTAACCCCAAAGCTCATTATCACCACCTCTCCAGGGCCAAATCGTTGCTTTATCCAGCGCTTATCCTTCCATTGCAAGAGGGCGATTCCTCCAAAAATTCCAAAAAAAATAAGCAATATCCATACCCATTCCTGTGTTTGTAGGTACTGAATTTTATGCCTCCTTTTTTATAACATCAATAGAAGACAACTCAAGGACAAGCCGTTTTTTTATAAGCCTGTATCGGTACCCCTCCTTAAAACCAAGGGCGGATAACAAATCCTCTGCAATTTTTTCGTCCTTATATCCCTTTTTTCTTAATTCTTTTATACGTTTCCGGTTTACCTGTAAAAGTTCTTCGTAACCCTGGCTCTGTCGAAAGTAAAAGACAAAAAAACCGAGAAAGAAAACTGTCAGGGAAGACCCCATGGCTATATACAAGTCATATCCGTCTGTTTCAATAACAAACCTTAAAAGAGAATTTGGGTTCCCTACGTTAAAAATAGAATAAAAGGCAACCATCCCCACAAGAATAAGTAATATGTATGTAATCAAAAGATGTATTTTCATCTACGTAACAAATTTTTTAAAACCCTACAATAACGGATATCAAAATATTCAGGGGGATGAAAAAACCACCCCCCTGAATATTGCATTTAAATATTAAAAGTATTATCCGACCACTACAGGCCGTATTTCACCCTCTGCCATGCCGGCCCACTGAGCCTCCGCCTTTTCCCAGGCCTCATCCGAGGCCTCTTTTTCCCAGGCCTCAAGGCCACGCTCCTTACGCGTAGCGCCTGGTAAAAAATTATCGAGAATAATCCCTACAATAGCAGTCACCCCCATTCCTGTAGTAAAAATAGCCTGAAAGATGTTGCCGATTACCTCAACAACACCCCCGTATGCAGCCCATTTAATAGCATTTGCACTGAAATGGGCAGGAACACTTAGCCCTGCAAAAAAGGAAATACCTATAATGAATAGATTGCGGGAATTATTCATATTCACCAAAGATAAGTTCGAAAGTCCAACAGCGGCAATAAGTCCAAACAGCCCTACAAACATCGCCCCTACAACAGGTTTCGGAATAGTGGCAAACAGGGCGCCAAATTTTCCAATGATTGGAATAAACAGCATTAATATAGCGCCTGCGCGGATAACCCTGCGGCTTGCTACTCTGGTCAGGCCAATAGAACCAATATTCTCTGAATACGAGGTTGTTCCATTACAGGTCTGCATAATCCCTGCAATAAAACATCCAAGCCCCTCTGCGCCAAGACCCCTGGAAATCATCTTTTCCGTAGGAACAGGTGACTCGGAAATTCTTGCACATGCATAGTAATCTCCAACAGACTCGATCATTGATGCAAGATATCCGGCCAGCATCCCCACAGTTCCGGCCCACAGGGTAACGCTGCCAAAGTTAGGAATGCCCCACTTGAACGGCATCAAGGGACGAAAACTGATCCATGGTGATGAAAAAACCAGGCTTGTCTGAAGATAAGCGGGGCTTGAAGGAGAAATCCATCCTGCTACTGTGCCAATCAGCGCACAGATCCATCCTGTGGCAATGGCAAGTAACACGGGAAACAGTAAAAACATCTTGGATTTTCTGGAAAACACCTGTGAGTATAAAATAAGGGCAATTATGGTAATCAGTGATATTATCCAGTTGGTAGCCATCCATGGCGCGCCTATGCCATACAAGGCCAGTCCAATCATGGCAATGGTCGGTCCGATTACCACGGGGCTGATAGCCCTTTTAATATAACCGGCAATTCCTGTATAACCAAGCACAATTTCAACAATAGAAGCAAGTAAAATGGCGCCTGAGACCTCTTGAATCTGAATCTGCCATCCAAGTTTTTTTGCTCCTACCATTCCGATAATGGCAAACGTAGGTCCTAAAAAGGAAAACGTTCCGCCCTGGAATAATAGGCAGGCGGTTGCCGATAGCAGATTGCTGGATTAATGTGCAGAGTCCGGACACGAAAAATATTGTGGATATCATAAGCGCCAGCTCTTTTTGGGGCAGTTTCATCGCCCCTCCAATAATAAATGGGATAAGCACCGTGGCCCCAAACATGGTAAGGTACTGCTGAAAACCAAGTAAAAAGGCTAACGGCCACTTAGGGCGACTTCCTATGGGGTAGATTATCCACCCCTTTGCATCAGTTGCATTTTCTTCGCTCATTTCTTATACCCCCTTTTAAGGTTTTAGATAATAAGTTTAAACAGCCTTGTCTATCTTGCAACAAACCCTCTTTTTTCATCACCTCCTTTTCATTAAAGATAATTTCCTTGATTTTCTGGAAAAGCAGTATATGGAGTTTATGATTGTGTGTCAACGAAAAGTTATACTCTATATTTTTATACTCTCCCTTAATTCCGCCAAGTTTTGTGCCACCGAAGCCCTGGCATTATATATGCTTGATCCTGCTACAAGAGTGGTGGCACCGGCATTTACCGCAAGCGATGCCGTTATCGTATCTATCCCTCCGTCAACGGCAATAGGTGTTTTGAAGCCACGTTTTTCCAGCATTTCCCGAAGCCTGCTGATTTTGTTAAGTTGTCCATGGATAAACTTCTGCCCTCCAAGGCCCGGATTTACAGTCATTATCTGGATTATATCAGTAAAATCCAACACTTCCTCCAGGACCGACAGGGAGGTGCCAGGGTTCATTGTCACACCTGCCTCGATTTTTTGATTATGGATATCCTGTAATGTGCGGTGTAAGTGTGTGCACGCCTCCTGATGGATAAATATACGGTCTGCTCCTGCCTCAATGAAATCCTGTGTGAAGCGCTCCGGGTCAACAATCATCAAATGTATATCTAATGTAACCTTCACTACCTTACGGAGGGCACGGACAACACCCGAACCAAAGGTTATGTTTGGCACAAATTGCCCATCCATAACATCAATCTGTATACCATCAATGCCTGCCTTTTCCGCCTCACTTGCCTGTTCACTTAACCGTCCAAAATCTGCTGATAAAACAGATGCTTCGATTTCTATCATTATATTTCGCCCTTTCTGATTATGCCTTCATTGTCCCTTAATACATCATCACCACATAAAAAGACGCTGGTGCAATATTTCTTAAACTCTTACCAAAGACCTGTTATACCGGTCAGTAGAACCAAAGGTTAAACGTAACCGTTCACAGGTTCAGGGTTTCCCGCTGAAAGCGGGATTCAAGGTTAGGGAAAAGACTGAAATTGAATCCCAAATAAGGCTCGTAAAAAATGCGGGTTTTGCCACATAATTACCAAATACCATGTTCCAGGTTTGTGGGTATGTGAAAACGGTCGGTTTTCACGTACAAAACGCTTACAAAATGGCTTAAGGTGATAAAAATAAAACCTTTGAACCCCTGAACCTTTGAACCGTGAACGGTTACGGTTAAACAAATGCCTCACTCAGGCGGTTCACCCCCTGAATTACATCACCCTTTAAGTGGAAACGTATCACCTGTCTACCGGCGTTCAACAGCGCTTTTCTGTCTCCACTCGCCTGAGCTGCCTTGAGCACACCAAAGGTCATAGACGAAATAGATGATCCTGCCTCCTCAGGTATCGGCACATCTTGCTGATCATCAACCGTAAACTGGATAAAAAAACCTTTACCGCTGTCACCCTTGTGAAGTTGGCCGGTAGAATGGAGAAAACGTGGACCATACCCGAATGTAGTTGCCATTCGAAACCTGTCTCGCAATCTTGTTCGGAATTTCTGCATGGCAGCGTATGTTTCAACAGTTGGCTTCACGTATGCCTGGATGGACACGTAAGCCCCCGGCATGGCACGACTGAGAAAGCTGATTAACGCCTCCTCCGGTGTCTTGCCCTGTTCTTCACCGTAGACTGTAATATCAGCATCCTCTAACCATGGGCTTTCTATTGGAAGTGAACCTTTTTCTTTGTATTCAGCAACTATTTCGCGGGCAAGCACCTTTGCAGCCTCTACGTTTGGCTGATCAAAAGGATTAATCCCAAGACAATGCCCGGCCACTGCCACTGCCATCTCCCACAGAAAAAACTGCCCGCCAAGGTCGTAAGAATCACGGAGAGATAAACGTATTACAGATTGGCCGGATCTCTCCAGTTCATCTATTGCCACATCCTGGGTGTCATGTCCCTTCAGGCTAATTTGCACAAATGTACGATCCTTTCCATAGCTCTCAGATGAACCTATTAATTCACCTGTAACCGGCAGTATCCCCTTCCCCTCCTTGCCGGTACTCTCTGCAATAAGCTGCTCAATCCAATCAGAAAAACTCTCTATTTCAGGGGATAAGACGAATGTTAGCTTTTCCCTTCCGGCCTTTGTCAGTTCCCCAATGGCCACGCCAAGTTTCGCACAATTATTATTACCTTCGGCCATAAAATTACAGCTATCACAATTGCAAACCATGGCCATGGCCCGGTTAAGTAAGGTTCCTATATTTACACCAATCAGGGCAGCCGGCACCAATCCAAAGTAAGACAGAACCGAATAGCGCCCTCCAATGTTTGGGTCGTTAATAAAGGATTGACGAAAATGTCTGCGCTCGGCAAGCTCCGCAAGGGGAGTTCCTGAATCAGTTATAGCAATGAAGTGTCTTCCTGCATCCTGCTCTCCCACAACTGCAGCAACACGATTATAAAAAAACTTGAAAAATGAAAGTGTTTCCACTGTGGTGCCTGACTTGGTTGATACAATAAAAAGGGTTTTTGCAGGATCAAGTCTGTCTGCTTGAGCCATTACAGCGCCAGGATCAGTGCTGTCAAGGACATTTAGATTCAAATAGCCCTCTTTCACGCCGAATATCTTTTGAAATACATCAGGGGCCATACTGGAGCCACCCATCCCTAATAGTAATGCATGGGTATATTCGTCGGAAAGCACATCCTGGACAAAATATTTAAGGCGTTTAATTGTTCCAGTCATAATCTCCGGGCTATGGAGCCAGCCTAAACGATCTTTTATTCCCACTGGATCTGTTTTCCATACTGTGTGGTCATGAGACCAAATCCGGGACATCACCCTATTATCTTTCAGCCCCTTCATGGATCTTTCAAATACTTCCTCGTACCTTCCGAGACCAAATGAGGCATTCTGCCGGCCGGCCCTTAAGTATTTACGTTTTTCTCCAATGCTGGTTATTAAGCCATCAAATGTAACGGAAAGTGCCGCAATACTATCTTTCTGCAATTGTCGTGTAATGAGCCCAATGTCTATACCTAAATCTGACAAGCCTTCATAATAAGCATGGGCTTCATCAAAACCATCCTCTAAATTTTCAGACACCTTGCCATGATCAAGGAAGGCCTGAAGTGTGGCAGGCGGCACTCCACTAACAGTAAAACGTCCTATAAGACTGTCCATGTAAAGGGTGTCTGTATAGCTGGGATTTTTTACTCCAGCGCTGTCCCATAACAATCGCTGCGGCCTTGCCCCTTGATCGGCAATCCGTTTCCAGGTATCCCATGTTAATGTCTCAAGAAAGTGTCTGTATATTTCCTTAGCATTTGCAATGGCAAACTTTCCTGATAATTGGGTATGGCCACTTTCCTCAAGGGCAAGATCAACTATTGTGTCCAGACTGTTTATTGAAATAGAGGCCACTGATGCAACCTTTAATAAATCATCATTAGCCTTTTGCGATCTCTCAAGACCATTTATGTAGGCATTGGAAACGGCCTGGTATTGAGCAAGGGAAAATATGAAGGTTGCATTTATATTAATGCCCTCTTCAATGAGGGTCTGGATAGCCGGTATTCCTTCATTAGTGGCAGGTATTTTGATCATCACATTGGGACGTCCCAATATGGAAAAAAGACGTCGAGCCTCGAAAACAGTGCCATCCGTATCAAAGGCCAGGGACGGATTAATCTCCAGGCTCACATAACCATCAATGCCGTCTGTATTCTTGTAAACCAGAAGAAGCAAATCCGCAGTTTTCCTAATATCATCAAAAACCATATCCTCATAGATTTCTATATCCTGCTTTCCCTGCTCTAATAATAACTTCATGGCCCCATCATAATCAGCGCTGTCGGAAATTGCCCAGGCAAAGATTGCAGGATTCGAGATAACCCCTCGAAGGCCTTTGCCAATCAGTTCCCCCAACTCACCTGATATAATGAAAGATCGACGTATGTAATCCAACCAAACGGACTGACCGATTTCTGTTAATTCATCGAGTTTCGCCATTTAACCCCTCCCTCTTTACAAATGCTCGCCTTTCCCTTCTTTTTATGCAAAGCAATTTTGACAAACCCGTTAAAATCTATTTTAAAACACAATGTCTGTCAAGCAAAAGTCATTTGATACAGCCATTCTAATTATAGCGAAATAAGAGACTTAGCCACGGACCCACGCAGACGGACACGGACAAACAGGTGACCGACACGGTCATCTGTTTAATCGCTATATCATTCGGGCAAAAATCGTCATCAATCTGCATAAGAAAGTGTTATCATTTTCGTAAAGCGATGATGCCATTTGGCCAAGCGACTTCTTCGGTCAAAATGTCTGTGTGGATCTGTGGCTGAAAAATTATTCCAAAATGAGAATTACTGCATTAGATATGAGCCGGAATAAGGGCGCATTCTCAGGCTATCAATATATCGTATATTCACCGCAAGACGCAGAGAGTGCAGAGATAGATTATTTTCCCTTTGCCGTCGAGAGACCGGCAAAGGGAAATCGCTCAGCAGCTTCGCTGCAATAGTTCCTGGTGCCCGCAGGGCTGGATGGTTTTCATTTGCTGCCATCCCTGCCCGCCAATCTTTGTGGCGGGTCAGCGGCAAATGAAAAAGAACCTCTGCGATCTCTGTGTCTCGAGCGAAGCGGGTGGTGAAAAAGTAATTGAAATTACAAGATCAAATCCAACTGCACAGGTAGAAAGTTTTTCCTTGATCATTTTATCATTCAAGTTGTATATTGATATAAGATTAGAAACATTTCACATAAGGAAAAAGAGAAATGTCATTTATCTTGCAGACGTATTTACCGTGTAGATCCCCTCCAACAATCTTAACTTCTTAGAATATCATTTCTTTTACGGAAGTTCTCACAGTGTATTTATGTTAAAGTCAAAAGAAATATACGGTAAGATCGCAATCTAAATAATAAATAGGTTGATATATAAGTCAGTTGAAGCATGACCTTAAAGTGAGTCAAGAGCAGACCCTCCTATTTTTTTATACTCGTTTTGGAACCATTTTTGGTGCGAAAATCTGCTCTCTTTCCACCAAAGTACGTCAATCGTGCCTTTTGGACCTCTTCAGCCTTCAGTCTAAGCACCTTCAGCCTGACTACGTGAGTAGTTAAGTTTTTCTTATAAAACAATAACTATGCTTCTTGTTTTACATAAAATTAAAGTTAATTAAAAACGGAAAGCCTCTAAAAAATCATTATGATAAAAGAAAATCTTAAGATTGTTATCAAGGAGTTTCATGAATCAGCCCTTCCTGATTTAATAAAACGAGTGGAGACCCATGGGCAATACACATTGAACATTATACCGGCCTGGGAATGGTTGCTAATGCAAAAAACAGGATAGCCCTTCCTGTCCTTCTAAGGGACTGGAAATAATCTGACATTCAATTATCGTGGATTTATGGAATTCCGTGTTTCTTCATCTTTCCATATAGGGTGCTCCTGGTGACCCCCAGTATTTTTGCAGCCCGGTATTTGTTTCCATTGGTATCCTCTAAGACCCTCAGGATAAGATCTTTTTCCGCATCTCTCAGGGAAAATGTACCAGCCTCGGGCCTCTTAAATTTTTCTTTCAGGTTATGGGGCAAATCAATCTCTTCAACTATATCTCTCTTGGAAAGAATAACAGCATGTTCCACTGCATTTTGCAATTCCCTCACGTTTCCCGGCCAGTCATGTTCCATAATGATTTGCATAACACCACTGGAAAAGCCTGTGATATGTTTTTTATTGGCAATGGAATAAATTTCAAGGAAATGATCGGCTAAAAGTGGAATATCGTCTTTTCTATCCCTTAAGGGGGGAACTATCAGGGGGATTACATTTAGCCTGTAATACAGGTCTTCTCTAAATCTGCCATCCATCATCTCCTTATTCAGGTTACGGTTGGTGGCGGCGATCACCCTTACATCTACCTGAATGGTTTTTTCTCCGCCTACTCGTTCAAAATTCTTTTCCTGCAATACCCTGAGCAATAAAAGTTGGGTAATGGAAGGTATCTCCCCAATCTCATCTAAAAATATGGTCCCTCCGTCTGCCAGTTCGAATCTGCCCTTTTTCATCCTTATAGCACCGGTGAAGGCGCCCTTTTCATGGCCAAACAGCTCGCTCTCAAGCAAGCTCTCTGCATAGGCGGAACAATTGGCCACAACAAAAGGTCTATCCCTGCGGGAACTCAGGAGATGAATCGCCCGTGCAATAAGTTCCTTTCCCGTGCCGCTCTCTCCCTGGATAAGGACGGCGGAATCACTCTTTGAGATATCCTCTATTAAATCATAGATAGCCTTCATCTTATGATTCTTGCCTACTATATTCTGCAGGCCGAATTTATCATCAAGGGCCTTTTTTAGTGATTTTGTCTTTTCTCTCTCTGTCTTGAGTTGTTCATAGGCCTTTTTTAGCTTAATGGATTTTCCATTGATTTCTTCAAAAAGTCTGGCATTTTCAATGGCTACACCGACCTGACGGCCTACGGCAGTGAGAAAATCTAACTCTCTTTCAGAAAAAGATTGAAATTCCTTGCATGCAAGGTTCATTACGCCAACAACCTCATCTTTGGATATTAAGGGGGCGGAGGCGTGACAAGCCATCTTTTCCCCTTTTATCAATGATCTTGAAAGTCTCGGGCACTCCAGAACATTCTCAGCGATGAGAGTTTCTTTCATTTGCATAACATGCAGTCCAATACAGTCTACCAAGGGTTCTTTGGCCTCCTCCCGGACAAATTTTTCCGTCATACCGATATGACTGGCCAGGACAAGCTTATTAGTCCAGCGATCCCTCAACAATATCCATCCTGATTTCAGTTCCATTAAATCCAGGACTGTTTTTAAGGTAGCGTCCAATACCTCTTTTAGGACTAAGGATTTACTGATAGTTACAGCAACGATATTAAGGGAAGAAAGTTCCCTGTTTCGTCTTTCAATCTCTTTCTCTGCTCTCTTACGTTCTGTAATATCTATAACCATTGATATGCTATTAAGGACTTTACCATTATTATCTTTCACAGGCTCTACGAAGAGGCTAACCCAGATAGGTTGGCCGTTAACGTGTTTTATTTGCAGCTCGATGCCTCTGATTGGTTCACCTGACTTGAATCGATGATAGATTTCCTTTGCCTTGGCCCTGCCGTCAAGGGTCTCTGCGTATAGATCAAGCACCTTTTTGCCTATCAATGTCTCCCTGCCGTATCCTAATAAATTTAGGGCCGCAGAGTTGCATCTCAAAACAGAACCATCATCAGCGCTGATAGAAAAATATGCAACAGGTGCGTTTTCATAAAGGCCTTGATAGAACAATTCGCCCTCTTTAATAGGTTGTTTTGTGCGTCCGGTTTCAGCAGAGTCTTTATCCGATTTTTTAGCCATTGTAATATTTTTCCTATTCCGATGATATCAGGATTCGCTAATGTGCATATTTGAGCTTCACAAATAAATGTATTTCTGTAATATAACATCAATTTCTTAGAAAAATAAGCAGTTTTTGATTTTCTTGATTACGAATATCGCTTATATCCCTTGCTTTTGGCATAACAAGGCACTATTATCAGGCAACGTTGGGGAAGGAAGGAGCATTTAAAATGAATGAATTAGCAGAGGAGCAGCAAAATGTAATCAATGAATTAAGTAAAGATGGCTATTCGGAAATAGTTATTGACCATTGGTTAAACCCAAGAAATTTTGGACAGATGAAAGACTATGACGGATATTCCAATAAATTTACCGGATCATGCGGAGATTCAATGTGGGTTTGGATTAAGGTTAATAATAATATAATTCAAAACGTATCCTATGTAAGCGATGTTTGCATAGGATCTGTTTCCTCCGGGAGCATCCTGACTGAGATGATCAAGGGCAAAACCATTGGGTCGGCCCTCAGGATTTCCCAGGATGATATTTTAAAAGAGTTGGGGGGATTGCCTGAGCAGTTTGTTCACTGTGCTAAATTAGCCAAAGATTCATTAAACATGGCAATAATTGACTATAATGCATATAAAAATACCCCATGGAAAAGAGCCTATGAGCAGGGGTGACAGTAACCAAATATAAATATAATTAAGCCTTGGCAATCTCGTAAAAAGCGACTTCAGACCGCTGAGTACGGCCACATATCTAAAAGTAACTTGAGTACTTACTTAGAAGTCTCGAAATCGTCATGCCGGACTTGATCCGGCATCCAGAACGTATTGAATTTACTGGATTCCGGCTTTCGCCGGAATGACGGAAAAGAAAATTTTTCGACTTTTTACGAGTCCATCAAACCTTTGACAATCAAGGAACAATATAATGCATTTAAATAAAATTAATATTTATCCGGATAAATTTCCAACCAGAAAATATTATCCATTTAATCTCAATGTTTTTCATCAAACCAAAAGTATAGAGTTTTTTTCTCCGGTGACCTTTTTCGTCGGAGAAAACGGCACAGGTAAATCTACCCTTTTGAGGGCCGCATGCAAAAAATCCGGTATACACATATGGGGAGAATATGAGGACAGACGGCGGTTTGAGAATAATCCCTATGAGGGCATGCTGTACAGGGCTATTGATATTGAATGGTCTGATGGTCGTGTTCCAGGTTCGTTTTTTGCATCGGAAACATTCCAGAATTTTTCACAAATTGTGGATGAATGGGCATCGGAAACGCCTGACGTGTTAAAATATTTTGGTGGGAAATCTTTGATAACCCAATCTCACGGCGAATCCCTCATGTCATTTTTCAGGAAGCGATACCAAATCAAGGGAATCTATTTTTTGGATGAACCTGAGACTGCCCTATCACCAAAAAGCCAGTTAGGCATGCTAAAAATACTGACGAACATGAGCGAGGCAGGTCATGCTCAGTTTATTATTGCTACCCATTCCCCCATTCTTATGGCATGCCCTAATGCAAAAATTTACAACTTCGACAATACACCTGTAGAACACATTGACTACGAAAACACTGAACATTATCAAATATATAAAAATTTTTTAAAAAACAGGGAAGAGTACCTGAAGGTCCTCTAATAAGAACCTAACCCACCATATATACAATCTTTTCGTATTAGCTCAGTAAATAGCAGCAACCATCTCTTGCCTTGACAACATGCACAAGGGCAGGAGAGTTTTTTCTCCTGCCCCTTATCATTGAACTGTTACGTCTTTTCTCATATTAATTCTCCCTATCAGAATCAATATATGTATTTAAAAAATCTATTATACAAATTTATATTATTTATAGTATGA
>JAYEMW010000358.1:0-2101 GCA_034718555.1 Thermodesulfobacteriota bacterium | reverse complement strand
AGGGGATACAATTAGGGAAAAAGTGGATATAGAAGATAGGAAAGAGGCATAAAAGATAATCTCTCACAGGGCAGGGGACACAGAGGTTTTTGATTGAGTGTCTCATCTCACAATTTGATAAATTCATCCTGTGTTATTCCAATCTGCCTTAGAATCCAAGTGAATCTTATGTGGGAGATGGGGACGCCCATGATTTTATGCGTTTCTCTTTCCTTTTTTACTTTCAGGGCATTTCATTCTAAGAATCAATTAATTCTAAATCATCTATTCTTTCGAAATGTTTAATATTTATGAAGTGCAATAAAGGGTCAAATCTTTGATTGACTCTTGTTGCTGGTTACTTGGTGCTTGATACTCTATACTAAAAAGTAGGCTATTTATTGACTTATCCATTCTTCTCGCGTTATTCCGGCCTGTCTTAGTATTTTCATTATGAGATCTACGCCTATTTTTTGTTTATGAGGGTTTGGTATGGTCAGCCTCAAATCTCCTTTCAACATATACAAATGTTTTCCACCACTATATGGACCTTCAAACCCAAGTTTCTTCAATTTCCGGACAAACTCACTAAAAGATATCTGAGTTAATCTTGACATTTATGCCACTGCTATCTGAATTTCTTTTATCTCACAACTCCCAAGCTTTGGTACAGGTATGTCCTTCTTCAGGCTTATTAAAATCCAGCCCTCAATAACATCTTTAAGATTTTCCCTGCATTCTTCCAAAGTCTTTCCTGTAGCCCAAACTCCCTTAAGCTCTGCGATCTCCCCATAATAGGGATCTTCATCGTCAATAATTTCATATTTTGCCATCCTCAGGGCTTCTTCAACATATTCTATTAACATGTCTTAAATACCTCCGTGTATAAAAAAATGATATGTGGGGGTCAAGTCTTTGATTGACTTATCTTTAACTGTTAGAAATGGGGACGCCCATGATTTTATGCGTTTCTCTTTCCTTTTTGAATCTTAGGGTTGTTAAATTCGTTGACTTATTCCTTTTATTTGAACCCCGGTTAAATAGCCCTCCGGGATTGAACTGGGTAAACCGCAAAGGCGCGAAGGACGCTAAGGGTATTTTGTTGCTTTTTCCTGATCAGAACCCCAGTTAAATGCGCTGCGCTCGTCTTCTGCGAAGAATTGAACAGGGCAGGCGAATAATCAGGAAAAATACAAGCCTTGACAGGCAGACTACGTGTTTCAACTGCTTGGGGCAACCCATTAAAGTGTTCCTTTTGCTCATTCAATCTGACAATCCCATAATTTCTTTTAAATACTGTTTTAAAAGTTTTAGTTTCTCTTTTTCTATTTTACCAATTTTACTTTTCAATCGCCTCTTATCAATTGCTCTAATCTGAAAGACTAAAGCCACAGAAGCTACATCGAGATTATTAAATTGATCAGGTTCAATTAAAATAGTGAAAAGAAAGTCAGTAGCTTTTAGCTTTGATGTAAGGGGGACAATTAGAACAGTGGGGAGTTTTTCTGAACCAACTTCTTGCACGACGATGGCAGGTCTTAACCCTGCTTGCTCATGTCCCCCAGAGTGAGGAATTTCTACCAGATAAATATCGCCCGCTTCCATAATATTATAAACTACTCTCAAAGGTCAGAATCGCTTCATCACTTAGCCTGTCCCATTGTTCAAATTCCCTCACAATCTCGAAATCGTATTCTCGCTGCCGGACAATCGACTCTTTAAATATACGGATTATTTTTACAAGATTAATGATTTGTTCATCTGAGAGACCCTCGATTTCATTTAATACTTCTTCTTTATATTTCAGTAAGGTCGCCATTTTTATCCCTCTTTTTGATAGAATCTTTTTTCATTTTATCTTTTTTTATCATAAATGAAGCAATAAAACAAATTGTAAGGGTGCAATTAAAACCGTTGTCCAAGGGGACGCCCATGATTTTATGCGTTTCTCTTTCCTTTTTGGGAAAACAGCAAACGCGCAGGGTCATAACAAACGCGCAGGGTCAAACCTTAACTATTTACTAATGCGGAACTTTGAGGTCAATCCTTGAATTCGTTAAATTAATTTCATTATCTTGGGCTGTGGCACCCATTAAATGTGAAATGGGGGACGTTGGTGCCT
>JAYEMW010000357.1:0-2102 GCA_034718555.1 Thermodesulfobacteriota bacterium | reverse complement strand
AACTATAAGAACTTTTTCTACACTATCGAGAAATTTTAGAATCATATCCTCAGGCATGGGATAAGAAAAGCCAAGCCTCAGGATAGTAACATCATCGCCAATCCCTAAATCGTTAACAGCATCCTGAACATAGTTCATGCTCACGCCATTTGTAACAATGCCCCATTTTCCGCTTCCTTTAATATAGTTATACTCGGAGTTCTCCGATAATTTTACAGCCTGATCATATTTTTCCAGCAATATCTTGTGCAGGTTCCTTGATACAGCAGGGATTGTTACGTAATGAAAGGGATCTTTCTTGAAATGGCCCTTTGACTCTATATTTTTAATCGGCCCAAAGGCTACCTTTTCTCTTATATGATTTAACCTTGTTGTAGTCCGGAGAATAACCGGTAGTTTCAATTTTTCAGAAAGATCAAATGCGGATATGGTCATTTCCTTCATTTCCTGGGCATTTATAGGCTCTAACATAGGTAGCCCGGATAATCTTGAAAAATACCTGTTATCCTGCTCATTCTGACTGGAAAATAAGGATGGGTCATCTGCATTAATGATAACCATTCCTGCATTTACACCAATATAGGCCATGGTCATTAGGGCATCAGCGGCAACATTCATGCCTACATGTTTCATGCTGACAAAGCTCCTTACGCCTGAAATTGCAGCGCCACTTGCCACCTCCAGCGCCACTTTCTCGTTTGTCGAGTACTCAAAATAAAAACCACCTTCCTGATAAAGAGAAAAAAATGTGTCCGGTATCTCTGAGGAAGGCGTTCCAGGGTAACATGTAGCAACTGCAACGCCTGCCTCAATAGCGCCTCGCACAATGGCCTCATTGCCTAAAAGCAGCATTTCCTTGCCTGGAGAGTCTATAAGTAGTTTATGCATATTTTCCACCGTGTTTTATTGTTAATAGTTTTTCAATTTTCCATATAGCCAAGCTTATGCAATCAGCGCAACTGAAGGCCATAACATTAATTGATTATATGGTATATAAAAAGATGAAATCCTTATAAGCCTGTTTTTATAGCTATATTTTAGCTATTTTATAACTTTTATATAATTGTTATGTCAAGAAAAACTGTAACCAATCTTGCAGATTTTTTCTACAGCATGATATTTTGATATAAATCACACTGTTTTAAAATTTCAATTTAAACATATTAAATGACTATTTGACCTTAAAGCTCTCCTTCCGTCCTCCATGAATCTCTCTCAGTTTTGGTTTTTCTATCTTACCAGTGGGATTTCTGGGGACGTCTCCAAGGATTATTTTTCTCGGCCTTTTATATCTTGGTAATTGTAGGCAAAAATCGTTTATTTCTTCCTCTGTTGTTGACTTGCCGGGTTTAACCTTTATAATTGCCACTGAAATCTCACCAAGCCTTTCATCCGGTATACCGATAACTGCAACATCCAGTATATTGTTATTGCCTGCAAGAAAATCCTCAATCTCAACGGGAAAGATATTTTCCCCACCAGTTATTATAACGTCCTTCTTTCTGTCCACCAGCCATATAAAACCGTCATTATCCATTCTGGCCATATCTCCAGTGAGCAGCCAACCATTAAATATTGTTTTTGATGTTGCCTCAGGATTATTATAATATTCCTTCATTACCCCAGGCCCCCTTACCATTAGTTCTCCAGGTTGTCCGGAGGGTACAGGCTGTCTGTTTTCATCAACTATCCGGCATTCCCAGTCAAATCCCGGCACGCCTATGGCTCCAACCTTATGTGAATTCTTTATCCCGAGATGGACACATCCTGGACCGGTGGTCTCACTCAACCCGTAATTGGTATCATAATCATGGTGGGGGAATACCTTTTTCCAGTTATTTATCAAACTTGGCGGAACCGGTTGTGCTCCGATATGCATTAACCGCCATTGGGCCAATGTATAATCTTCAAGCCTAACATCCCTATTTTCTATTGCCAATAAAATATCCTGGGCCCAGGGAACTAACAGCCAGACTACAGTTACCTTTTCCTCTGACACAGCCTCTAATATCCATTCAGGTTTAATTCCCTTAAGGATAACCGCCTTTGAGCCAACTATAAAGTGACCAAACCAGTGCATCTTGGCGCCTGTATGATAGAGT
>JAYEMW010000356.1:0-2106 GCA_034718555.1 Thermodesulfobacteriota bacterium | reverse complement strand
CACAGAAGCTTTTTGCTTGATTTGGCTGGGACGGTGAACCGGTATAGGTGTTGGCAAAACCATAAGGTCTGATTGGCAGCCGTCCCACCCTTTTATTTTTCAGTTTCTTTACTGCCTATGTCGTGAACCACAAAAGGGTTGGCCATAAACCATGAGATCTGTATTTACCACTTGGACACGGCATGCCTGCCCGCCTCTGGAGGGGAACCGAAGATTTTCTGGGTCCGCATGAGCGGACAGGGGCTATATCATAAAACAGATGGATTATTTTTTGTTCGGAAAAGATAATTGCTCAGTGTTAATCCACCTTTTTTCGATAATGCCTTGATCCTGATGGGTGACTGGTGCAGTGAAGTTATACTGACACTTTACCGTAGAAATAACGGATGCATAAAGAGAGAGAAAAATAAACACAAACAAAAAGAAGCAAATTAACAGTCTGTAGCTTTGCAAGAAAAAAAATCAAATTTTTCTTGAATAGGGGAAGTTTATTCCTTGACAAAGAGCCTTTTAATGGGTGACACCCATTCTTTCCTTCTCACTAACCCAATAAGCAATCGGACTCACAGGAATTTTCTTAAAATCTCCGGCAGAAGCGAGAAAACAATTAGACACCGGATTATTTGTCTGCTCTTTCTTTTCGTATTTTTCGTGGTTAATTTAATCGCGGTTAAACTGTTTTAACATGAGAATACTGGCGAATTCTCTTATCTGCTGTTAAGAGTATCAGGTTTTGATTACGCGCTGTAGCCACAATAATCTGGTCAGCGGGGTCCTTATGAAACTCTCCGGGAAGTATGGTGGACTCTAAGGAGATATCAACAGAGAGCGGAACAATCTCGATAAATGGCTCTCTGGTGGCCTGGAACAACCAGTCTCTGACCGGTATGGAGAGGGTTAATTTACCAAGCGAGACCTTTTTGGCAACTTCCCAAACGCTTATAGCCGATAGGTAAAAAGGATAATTAATGGTGTCGGCTATGATCGGCGCGATTGTTCCCGGAATGCTCTGATAATCGTTGACCATCCATAGCCAGATGTTGGTATCAACCAGATATTTTATTCGCAAACTTCCCAGGCCTCCTCTCCAAGGGGATCATCCCAGTCACTGGCATAAGAGACTGTGCCTGCCAGGCAATTTAAAAAAGAGCCTGGATCGGCTGCCTCTTTCGCAGGGGGGTAAATTGTCGCAATGACTTTGCCGCGCCTGGTTACTTGAATAATTTTGTTTTCCTCCTCAACTGAGTGAAAAATCTGGGAACATTTTGCTTTAAATTCACTGACCGCAATTTTCATGGCCAAGCCTCCTGACTATTTGACTAATTATATGGTCATGTAGTAGGTTTTGTCAATAAAAATATGCCATTCTTTTTTCATTTCGTGTCCTTCGTGTTTTTCGTGGTCAAAAAATACGTTCCCGTAGGGGCAATCCCTCGTGGTTGCCCTTTATCCTGATAGTATATGGGTAATAGGAAATTTGGGTTGCGAGGTGGGAGTTTATCTACCGTCAGCGTGGATTTAAGAGAACGCATCAGTGCTCATGCTTTGTCTCCCTTACTCACGATTTCAAATCCCTGTTCTTCAAAATGCCTGTCAAACGCGAAGGCCGTTTCAACCTTGTGATGCCTCATTGTGATAAAACTGATACAATCCACAAAACTTACCTTTCTTCGTCCAAAGCTTAGCCAGAGTGAATAGGCAATATCATGGAGTGAACCTTCAATCCAAAGCACCTCTGCAAGGCTCAGCACATCCTGGTACCAGAGGTGTGCAGCCTCAAAGCCCAATCGGCTTTGCAGCAGAGCCAGAGTCTCCACAATGACGTAGTTGCTGGTATAGAGATACAAGTCTTTTTCCAGCAGGTGTCTCCATAATTTTGCTGCGCGCACATAATTGGTATCTGAACGGTCCATCAAGGCATAAAAGGCTGAGGTGTCCACAAATACTTGTTCATTTTTCATGGCGAGCCTCATCGCTGAAGGCCTCTACTAAATAATCGTCATGCCGCTCAGAAATGTCGGAAATATTCGAAGAAAAGCGACCAATAGCAGCAAGGGCCTTCTTTTTCTTATCCTCAGGAAATCTTTCCTGATCTGCACGAAAGAG
>JAYEMW010000355.1:0-10788 GCA_034718555.1 Thermodesulfobacteriota bacterium | reverse complement strand
CTCCTTCATCTGGGAGGAGAGAAAGCAACAAAGAAATCCATTAAATCCTGAAAATCCTGTCTAAAAAACAATCTTTGCGCCCTTCGCGCCTTAGCGGTTCAACAAAAGGAAATTAATTCAACGAATTCAAGAACGTCCCCAAGATTTCTGCACCGCTCTAAACGCTGCACACGGTGTAGAGAGGAAAGTTAAAAACTTAACAGCGTCCCCCTTTTTCACAAAAGGAAAGAGAAACGCATAAAATCATGGGCGTCCCCTTGGATAACTTGGATCCCTCCTTTTAATTTTTAGATGACAAGGGCTGACAAATAGTTGACTCTATATATTTAGAGGGTTATATTTAAGTTAAAATAAAGAATTGAATACAGGGAGATTCTGATAGATTATGTTATTCAAAGTTATCATAAGACCTGATCCCGAAGATGGCGGATTTAATGTGAGCTGCCCTGCTCTGCCTGGTTGCCACTCCCAAGGAGACACAGAAGAGGATGCAATGGAAAATATAAAAGATGCCATTATGGGATGCCTTGAAGCTTTAAATCAGCGTGCCATGGTACGTGATGTAACGGAAAGGATAGTTGAGGTAGCTTTAGTTTGAGTCGACTCGGGTCCTACACAGGTGAGCAGGTAGTCAGGGCCTTTCAACGAGCAGGCTGGAAAATCACTCGCCAAAGAAGTAGCCATGTAATCCTTGAAAAAGAAAGATATGAAACTACACTCTCAGTACCGGTTCATAAGGGCAAAAATGTAAAACGAGGTACCTTAAGGGATCTCATTAAAGATGCGAAAATGAATGTTGATGCATTTCTCAGGCACATTTAATCCAACAGAATAGACCAAACCAACCAAACAGTCCTGCCTATTTCCAACAAAATATTGAATTATTTAAGGACGTTTTTCGCTATCCATTACTCAACAACGTCCATAAAATCTCTAAATCAGAAAAGATATTTAATTATTTACGGACGTCCCCAAAGTTCCCTGTAGAATTGATTGTGCGTAAACTTGGCGAGGGAGCGACAATCGAGGAGTTGCTCGACGGATATACCAACCTGACTATAGAAGCCATTCGGGCTGCATTAATTTATGCGGCTGATACTATTGAGGATGAAAAGTTCATTTATCTAAAAACTGGGACTGACATTTGAATGATCAGCCATTGATATTCCTGGCGGATGAAAGCTGCGATTTTGCGTTTGTAAAGGTGCTTCGTAAAGCCGGTTACGATATCACGGCCATAGTGGAATTCATGTCGGGAGCCTCTGACTTAAAGGTTTTGGAATTGGCATTCGAGGAAAGGCGAATTCTGTTGACAGAGGATAAAGATTTTGGTGAGTGGGTATTTGCCCACAAGCGGGCAACGGCTGGTATCCTTTTGGTTCGTTATCCCGCAAATATGCGGTCAAAAATGACTCAAGCGATGGCTGAGCTTGTCAGTGAGCATGGAAGAGAACTGAGGAATCGGTATGCGGTCCTGGAACCGGGAAGGGTTAGAATTCGAACCATAATGGCAGCAATTCTAATTTTACCAATAATTGCAACCGACAGCGTTATTAATAATAAAATTTAGACGGATTTAAGAAAGATGCAAAATCTCTTCTGAGGATCTGGGAGGTTTCTGGTTTACTGAGAGCTATTTTTGGCGCATTGGTCCGCTATATAGCTCATTTTTCGCAAACCTGTCCACTGATGTTTTGAAAGCATCTAATTTTTTAGAGTTTCTTGTCAAGTAAAAGATTGGGAGAGATGCAGGGTCAAACTTAAACCGTATTCATGTTTTCCTGACCCCGTCTTTGGCGGATCTTCAGTCTAACCACCGCAAAAGCAAGGGTGTCAAGCCTACACAGCCTGTTGCCCAAACCCAATTCTTGTAACTCTGTTGCAGGGTAAAATAGTGCCAGGCCTTGACATGTTTTTAAACAAAAACGCTATTGCAAAAGATACTAAGTAAAGAAACTTTTCTCTTCCACGAAAAGGGAAAAATGACTTGATTGACAAGGATTACAACAAATGACCTCATAGAAAACCTTACCCCTGTAGCTCTACTGGTCTGTATAAATTGCCCTACCTGGGCATTGCTCTTTTGTATTGCCCCCTCTGAGTGATTGGCAAGAACAAGGATATTTTGTAGGGCAGCTATGAGAAAGTCCTGTATCTCCATTCTCCACAGCCTTCTCCATCGTGCCCTTTTAAAGCCATATCTTTTAGACCTTGCAAAGGATCTTTCAGGTAAGTGCTGTCTTGTCTTAATATCCCTTTTGGCCTCTTGTCTTTGGGCATATGTGAGCATTATATCTAATCAGAGATTCAGGGTCAAACTTAAATATGTTAAACTTATCTTGACACAGCCTTTCTTCCCTGGTAAATTAAGCTCATGGCAAGATCCAAATAGAATCAATATTGAGAAAGGATTTTATCATATACTTACCAGGGGAAACCATCGCCAGGACATATTTCTTACGGATACCGATCGAAAAAGATTTTTAGAGTATCTCGAAAAGTACGCAGCTATTTTCAACTACAAGCTTCACTGTTATTGCCTCATGTATAATCACATTTCCATCTCCTTCTTGAGACAAATGCGGCAAATCTCTCTAAAATCATGCAGAGACTCCTAACTGCATATACCCTTTATTTTAATAAAAAGCACAATCAAGTTGGACATCTTTATTTAAAAATGGAGTGTTGAAGTAATTGAAAATTAAAGAATGCTTGTGGTTAGATAATTTTGTTGATAAGATAATCCGTAAACATAATGTCTCTCCAGAAGAAGTAGAACAGGCTTTATCTAAAGATCCTTTTATTAAGAGATTAGAAGGAGATCATGTTAAAGGTGAGGATTTATTTATTGCTTTTGGAAGGACAAATGCAGGACGTTACTTGAGCCTATTATTTGTTCTGAAAAGAGACAAACGAGCGTTGATTATAAGCGCCCGAGATATGACGAAAAAAGAAAGGAAAAAATATGGGAAAAGATAAAATCCTTTATTTTAAAACCTATGAAGAGGCCGCTGAATGGTTTGATACGCATGATATGTCTGATTATGAAAATACATTGAGGCCTGTGGATTTTCATTTTGATTTGAGAAAAAATCGCGATTGGGTTGAGTTAGATGGAGAGATTGCAAAAACTGTCCGAAACTTGGCAAAAAACAAAAATATTCCCACTCGTAAATTAGTCAATGAATTACTGAGAGAGAGACTTGAGAACCTGCAATAGCTTTGCTTAATCGTTGTTTCCATTATCTTTCCCCCGAAAGAGATTAAGGGTCAAACTTAAATACACAGACATTGGTGTCAAGCCTACACATTTGACAACCAGATTAATTTTCTCGCGCAGAGCCGCAGAGCCGCAGAGAAGGAATATAATTATTTTTTTACCCTGCCTGTCGCCTGCCTGTCGCCTGCCTGTCGCCTGCCTGTCGGCAGACAGGGCAGACAGGGCAGACAGGGCAGACAGGGCTTGGCGTCTTTGCGTCTTGGCGCGAGAAGGGGAAAAAGGGAACGTTCTTAAATAATTAAGGGTCTCAATCAAAAATAAAACCTGCGCTCGGGTTTTAATTCTTTATAGAGCTAATAGGTTATTATACATGACGACAAAAATGCCTGCGCATGGTACCATCGCAGCATGCATGTTTAAATAATACAGGGTATACTAGAGTATCAGGATATTTTTGCTTTTGTCGTATGGTCTTTTTTAAATTTTTTAAGATCCATCACATCGAATGTATATGCTCTACCTACTTTATAGGCCAATAGTCGGCCTGCTTTGACCCATCTTCTGAGGGTCACCTGTGCCACCCCGAGATACTCCGATGCCTGTCTTAGGTTAAACGGTTTCCTTGCAATTTCATTCTGCCATTCTTTTATGTCCAGAATATCAGGTGCATCATAATGAGCGCCTTTTATTCCAAATTCTATAATGTGGTGAGCTACTTTTTCTCTTTCCTCCATTGGAAGAAGGTATATCTCTTTTATGATTTTTTCCGCTGTTGGCATTTTATCCTCCGATTTCTTTTAAATATCTTTTTAGATTCTTATAAAAGTTTTCATGAAGGCCTACCTGGTACAATACAAGGGAATCGTTTTCTACCTTATAGGCCATTAGGGTCAATTGGTGGCCCATCATAAACTTATAAACCTTAAAGCCCCTTAAATTTCCTTTTTTCAGTTCACCGATTTCAGTATCGGCCATGACATCTTCCACCGCATCTAAGATAACCTGTTGAAGGTGTCGTGGAAGCCTCTTTGCATACTTTTTAAATCTTGGCATCTGCTTTCATAAAGTTTAATTATCATAAGTTATCATATGTTGTCAAATTAATAAGTGTGGAGGAGTTTGTTAAAGTATCTCATAAAGCTCAGGAACGGAGAACAGGGTCATCTTAATAATCAACTATTGACTTATCAAATCAGCTTTTCAATAAGAGGTGATAAAAATCATGCAATAAACTCAATCAATTGGCGGTATAGGTATATAATTATGCCGCATACTACAACAAAAACGTCAGCGATCCGGCCATCTTTTTCAGAGAAGATTCAAATCTACCCATTTCTGCTCAAAGTTTATCCGCTATTATTATGGCGGGCCTGTCCGCATGCTGTGTTGCGAGCCCCAGTTAAATACGCTCCGCTCTTTTTCTACGAAAAATTTATTGGGTGAACACATTGCGGTAAAAATGATATGAGGAATATTAAAGATGATGGTCGAGGATTACATTCATGAAAATTTCTTGCGTCTTTTTTGAAAAAGGCCTATTTTACATAAGGGATTCATGACTTAAGGTGTTCAAGGTGGACTTATTGAAAAAAACTTGAGCGCGAACTTTAGGATAAAGGATTGCCATTTATGGAACAAAAACAAAATTTAAATAATGTTGGAAACGAGTTGTTGGATTTGCGCGAGTTTATTTTTTCTACCTTTCATAGAGAGTTGGGCGATATGGTCCTCGGATAAGGTTGTTACCCTTGACACATGAATGCTGGGTTACTATTTTGGTTAAAAAGAAAAGCCCAGAAATAAAAAAGATGGCTAAGGATATAGAGTTGGAATTCGCCGAAGAATTGGGCCGGCATATAAGTATCTTCATAAAAGTTCCTTTAAAAAACCGCTTAAAGAATCTATTCTCTATTTTGATTTTTCAACCCACCAATAGCTTAAACTAAAATCACAAAAAAATAACCCCCTCAACCACATTACACGCCTATCAGGAGGTTATTTTTATTTTATTTGTGGACTATGGCGCTGACGATGGGAAGAATGAGTGAGATTAATCACCTAATCTGGGAAGATGTAAATATTGATGAGCGATATATTGTTCTCTATACCCGTAAGAAAAAGGGTGGTCACCTTACGCCAAGAAAGATTCCCATGCCTGATAAACTATATCAGATTCTATCAAGGCGTTATTTAAAGTGTGATATAGTAAAACCTTGGGTTTTTTGGCATAAACACTGGGACAGAAAAAATAATCTCTGGGTAGAAGGGCCTTATACTGACAGAAAACGGATAATGACGACCTTATGTAAAAAGGTTGGGGTACGATACTTTCGGTTTCATGCCCTGCGTCACTTTGGCGCTTCATTGTTAGAACAGGGTAATACGCCTATTGGAGCTATCCAGCGTATTCTTGGTCATGAAAACAGGAGTACTACAGAGCTCTATCTGCATTCAATTGGTGAGGCTGAACGTGAAGCCATGAAGATCTTTGGCAGAGAGATAAAGGAAAATTCACACACGGATTCACACACAGAAAAAGAAGAGGGTTAACCACATTTGGCTAAGTTATTGATTTTATTGATGGGCCGTGGGAGGATCGAACTCCCGACCAACGGATTAAAAGTCCGCTGCTCTACCAAGCTGAGCTAACGGCCCATTAAATAAGGTGAGTTGATTTACTAACACTTTTGTCAGGGACTGTCAAAGAAAATAATAAGTTTCTGTCTACAAAATCAATTTGCATCTATTTCAAATATATCGTTTTTTATTAGTTCTAATTCCTCTGAATTTGGAAGATATGGATAGTTCCATTGTTTTTCCCCCGGCATGCAGTTACCAAAGGGTCTGTTACAGGCAACCTCGCCTTTATCATCAATGCATCCACCAGTCATAAATGGTGTCCCAAGATTAATTATATTCAGCAGGTCCTCATTTGGCAACCCAAAATCTATAATATGCCCCTCGCTATCGAAAAACATATCAGATGCTGCCATGGATTTTTCTTCTAACAAGTATCGGGCAAGCTGGATTCTAAGGTAAGAAGACCATGGAGGCTGTTTTCTGCCGGAAAGTCCGGAACCTGGCTCTGCAAAAAAGGAGAATAGATGGTTTACAGCCCCTAAATTCCATAATTTTTCCATAATGGAAACCATCTGTTTTTCCGTTTCGCCCATGCCTACCATTAGGTGAATTCCTACATTTCTTTTTCCAAATATTTCAATACCATCTCTTGCCGTTTGCCAGTACTTATCCCAGGAGTGAGGGCCGGATACTCCCCTACCCCGGTACAGATCAAAAAGTTCAGGTGTGGCCAGATCAATTGCCACACCAATCATATCCGCTCCTTTTTCTTTTAACGTTCTAAGGTCTCCAATTTTTAAGATGGTCGGGCTAATAAGTATAGAGATCGGAATGTTAGTCTCCTCTTTCAGACGTTCAGTCATAATGAATGTATCTCGCTTGCATCTTCCATTTGTAATCATGGAAATGCATGTGCGTTTTACATAATCAGGTGCACCATTGATCGCCTTAATTATAGCATCCATTGGAAACAAGGGCCACTGCACCATAATGAAGGTTTTTTTACTATATAGGCCGGTTCTTTTTTTTGCCAGACCACAATATGCGCAATTGGCCACACAACCTTTCTTATAATGAACAAGAAGATTTGCGCATCTGTTTTTTGCACCTCTGTAAAAGCGACCTTTTATCAGGCCAAGTGATATAGCAGTAGCCGTGCTAATCCTCACAAAATCCGGGCTTTGTTTTTCTTTATTGTCAGACATTTCTTTATATAGGTAAAGCGTTTTCCTTGGCCTTTAAAATTGCCTCTGTTAAAACGCCGACGTCAACGCCGTGAATCATATCCTCTCGCCATACCTCTTTGAGATGTTCCTCAATCTTTTCTCCTTTTGATGATGTCCATTTCAGCGCTGACTCCAAAAGATTTATATCCTTTGTAGTAGAAAAAAAGTCTCCTGTAATAATTATACGTTCGATTGTGCTGCCTGCCATCGAGAGATATATCTCTAATAACCCGCCAGGGGTTTTGAGTTCTCCTAAGCACATTTTGGATCTTGGATGCTTGTGGGAAAAAATCCAGTCAGGGCTGCTGTATCTTTTATCAATAAAATCATTTATTATTTTTTCCTCCCACCTGTTAGGCTTATCCCTTTCAAAAGAGGCGCTAAATCTTTGCTGAAAGGAGTTTTCAATGGACTCCACCACAGTCTCTATATCTATATCCCGACATAATTGCTCCTTGATAGTAGTAATCCTCTGGCTAAAGCAGCTATAACCCTTATCATACAACTTTAGGGGGGGCTGATTCATAATATCCATCATCAAAGGTATGTCAAAGTCAACTAACAGGCTTGCATGGAATAATATTGCCTTTTCTGTTTCTAATGAGGCGGAAAGACCTGCCAGTTTTTTACCGTCTATCTCTATGTCGTTTTTTGGCCTGAACCCTGCTTCTACCCCTAAGTCTTGCAATGCCTGAATTAATGCAGCGCTCATGGACTCAAAGATACCTTGTATGCCTTTTTTCAGTCCGGGATCATCAATGCTAATGCCAAGACCAAGGGCGACCACCTTCGGACCCATTATTACTGTTCCACCGCCCGTGCTCCTTCGGTTAAACTCAACACCCCTTTCCCTGCATCTGTCAAGCTTGAGTGCAGCCTCTATATCCTGGTATTTACCAACAATGGCTGAGGGCTTGAATTTGTACAGGTGAAGAATAGGTTGTGATCCATTCTGGGATATGGAGAGCGGCAAGGTATCATCAATAGATAACCCAACGTTAGTTGAAACAGTGTTTTTAATATCTTTGAATAGTCTCCAGGTTCCCATCAATCCTTGGCCTTTTCTTCCTCAGTCCGTTTTATTTCCTGGTCGACAAAGTCCGTTACCGCATCCCCATGTATGAGGTTTTTAAGCTCGTTTTCCAGATCGCTTGGGTCAATGACGAGTATCCACCCTTTCTGGTACGGATCTTCATTGATTAGGCTCGTATCATCCTCTAAATCCTCGTTTATCTCTACAATCTCCCCTGAGACAGGTGCGCACAGCTTTCCTATCCATTTTCTTGACTGGATCTTGCCGCAAACCTCACCCTGCTCGACGTCATCTTCCTCTTCAGGAAGGTCTACAAATACTATATCACCCGCCTCTTTTTGAAACATGTCATTCATTCCCACGGTAACCTTACCATCCTCTACCCTGGCCCAACTGTGCTCTTCATGATAATAAAGCCCATCTGGAAAATCATAGCCTTTTATATCAGCCATTTTAACCTCCTTTAAAATTATTTACATGAAACAAGTTAATTTACTTACTTAAACCAGCCTATACTGTTTGTTTATAGAAGTAATTATCATGGATTTTTATGGGTAAACCTAATGTTTATACCAGAACATTCAATTAATTATGCTCGACCCATAAAACCCTGAACCTTAAACCGCTATGCTTATTTAAACCTTTCCCGTATTGATTCGGCATGGAGGGGGAGGCCTTCCGCCTCCGCTAATGTAATCACCGCATCTTTCAATGAAGAAAGGCCCTCCTTGCTTAGATATTGGAATGTTGGTTTTTTTATAAAATCGTCTACAGATAAGCCTGAAAACATACGGGCTGTCTGAGCTGTAGGCAACACATGATTTGTGCCTGATGCATAATCCCCTGCAGGTATAGGCGAATATGGTCCTAAAAATATTGAACCGGCGTTTCTTATTTTTCTTAAGGTAACAAAAGGATCTACTGTAATTATCTCCAGGTGCTCCGGGGCATAATGGTTTACAAAATCAACTGCCTGTTCTATGTCCCTTGCTATTAATATTGAAGAATGCCTTTTAAGGGATGAAAGGAGGATATCCTTTCTATGGAGCCGGTCAATTGAATTGTTTACAATATCTGAGACCTCAAAGGCAAGTTTTTCAGATGTCGTTATAAATAAAACCGCAGAATCCGGGTCATGCTCTGCCTGGGACAACAAATCAACTGCAATTAGATTGGCATCACCTGTATGATCCGCAATTATAACCCCTTCACTTGGCCCGGCAGGCGAGTCTATTCCAACTTCTCCAAATACCAGGGTTTTTGCCGCTGTAACATATTTATTTCCCGGCCCCACTATCTTATCCACCCTTGAAATGCTGTCAGTGCCATAGGCCATTGCTGCAATTGCCCACGGGCCTCCAACCTTAAAAATCCGAACAGGCCCGGATATGTCTGCAGCCGCAAGTGTAGCTGGATTTATAGTCATATCCTCATTAGGAGGAGTACATACAATTATTTCCTTAACACCAGCTACCTTGGCAGGCAAAATTGTCATCAAAACTGAGCTTGGGTAAGCGGCCCTTCCACCTGGTATATATGCCCCCACTTTTTCTATAGGCATGGTCATTCGTCCAGCCAGTATACCATCGGCAATATCAATCATCCACATATCCCTCTGGAGTTGGGCCTTGTGAAACTTTGTTATATTTTTAGCAGCAAACCTCAGGGCATCAACTATCTTTGGGTCCAGATTTTTGTATGCATCCTTTATTTCGCCTTTGCTTACCTCTAAATCCCCTAATGTCATATCCGGTTTATACTTTTCCTTATAGTAATCAAAGAAAACCTTTTCGCCTTTGTCTCTGACACTGTATACAATTTCCCTGACCTTCTCATAGATAGACGTAATGTCTACCCTTGATCTTTTCATTATGGCCTCATATTGCTCCGGCCTTAGATTTTCAATTCGATCGGGTTGTAACATAATTTTATATTTCCCTGTGTACTTATTATCTAAAATCTCTTCTTAAAGACGAGGATTTTCCTCCCATTCTTAGAACGATAAAGTAATACTTTATGCAGACCTCGTCATTCTCATGATACAAATGAGTAAAGATCTTTATATCACTAGGGATTGCAAATTAATTTGACATCAGCTCGGTCTGGGTTCAAGGTTAATCGCCTTGCACTTTTTCTCTTAACCATTGATTTCATTGGGTTAATACCACGAGAGCTCAACCTCTGAACCTCTGAACCGTGAACCTTGAACCCAACTCCTGGGTTGGGAACAGAGGTTTATGTCCAAAATATTATACCATTATACGCCATAAATTACGAGGTCTCTTATATGCTAAATAGTTTTATATTTCAACGTGAAAAAATTTCTTTATTGCAAATATATTCAGAAATTATAATATTATAACTATTCACCAAATGACCCCGGCACTTCGCTTCAGTTCAGGTTGATTAATAAAAGAAACTTATAGGTCGAATAAGAGAAAAGTTACAACTCAACAGGACAGGGAAATCTCTTTTTTCGGCCGAAAATATTATGCATCATTTCATGGGGTGCAGATAACATTAAGTATTCTGCCCAGAAAAATTTAAAGGTCATTCTCTTATGGCAATACCACAAAAGATACACGGTTCTGCTTACCTTTGCATAGAGAAACAAACAGGGATGCCTTAAACACACTAAGACTATGTGTGTTGAGGCCAAAAAAAGAGATTTCCCTGTCCTGATATATAAGCAATGGTACTTAATATTTTCATTTATTGCAGTAAAATTA